>JBGVJO010000365.1:0-4046 GCA_045129535.1 Eubacteriales bacterium | reverse complement strand
GATTTGAGAAGATATCCCGAAAACAAAGAAACATGAAAATGCCGAAAAACCCTGGAATATTCGGCATTTGAGAAGAAATACAAGACTTATATGGAGATATAAGACGATGATAAAAATACTATTTATTTGCCACGGCAATATTTGCCGCAGCCCTATGGCGGAGTTTATATTGAAGGATATGCTGAAAAAGCAGGGATTGGAAAAGAGATGCCGTGTGGCTTCCTGTGCCACCAGCACGGAGGAGATCTGGGGCGGCCACGGCAGTCCTATGTATCCACCGGCCAAGGCCATGCTTTCTGCCCACGGTATTCCTTATACGGAGCGGGAGGCGGTCCAGCTGCGGGCTCGCGATTACGGCGAGTACGATCTCCTGATCGGTATGGACAGCGCCAATATCCGCAATATGATGCGGATGCTGGGAGGCGATCCGCAGGGGAAGATCCGCCGACTGATGGACTTTACCGATCGGGGCGGTGACGTGGCCGATCCCTGGTACAGCCGCAATTTTGATGCGGCGTATCGGGATATACGGGACGGCTGCGAGGGCATTCTTCATTGGATTGAGGAGATGGAACGCGTCAGGCCCTCCGAGGATGGATTTGGCTCGTGAGAGAAGAAATGTCAATAAAAGGTGTCGCTTCAAGCGGCACCTTTTTGATTTTATCTCCCAAAACGCCGAAAGGCAACCGCGGGTTGCGTAAATAGCAAGTCAAGTTAGTAGACTTTACATAGGGTATATGGTGTACTATCCTTGTCATATACTACTATGGATTATGCATGCCGTTGGGTGCGTGCCCGTTTTGGAGGAAACAATGAGCTTAGGCGAAAATATATACAAGCATCGCAGTGCGAGAAATTGGTCGCAAACGGATTTGGCGGAGGCGCTGGAGGTATCTCGCCAGTCCATTTCCAAATGGGAAAATAATATGGCAACGCCGGATCTGGATAAGGTCATCCGGATGGGGCAGATCTTTGGCGTTACTCTGGATGAGTTGGTGTTTGATAAGCCTGCCGCGGTACCGGAGCAGCCGGTACAACTGACGGAGCGGCACATGCCTTCCTTTCGGGTTATGATGGGCGTAATTATCTTGGTGTTCGGCATGATCTTTTTTCTGCTCTCCATCTTTTGGGGAGATCATCTGTATTTTGGTGAGGTGTTCGGAGAATTGGTTTCGGCCGTTACCGTCCTGATCAGTATTGCGTTGATTAAGCCTTACGATCTGCGTGTTCTCGCTGTGTGCAGCATCATCTATTTGATCTATATGATCGTTTGCTTTGGGGTGCTGCATATTTCAAGCGTCATAAATTCTCTGTTCACCCTCGTTGCCAGCTTTGTTATTCTCATCTGGTTCATCGTCTGCGGACTCCACGCCAATGCGGCGGATAAGAAATAAAAAAGGACCGGGATCCTCTGATCCCGGTTCTTTTATTAAATTTTCAGTTTGGAGGCCATGTCCCGCATACGGGAAGCATCTATCTTACATACCTTCCGATCGTAGGTGAGTAGACCGTTGGTCTCGTCCTCCACGTCGGACAGCTGGGTGTACACCGTAGCACACAATCCCGTGCCGATATGGGGAATTACTTCCTTTTCGTACAGGGCAATCAGAGCATCTTCAAATTTTTGGCGATCGTCAAAAATGCGGTATCCATAGGCTTTGTCGGGATTGAACACGTGTCCGTCTACCCGATAAACGTATCCGCCGAACTCGGAGAGGAAGATGGGCTTCACGGACGGCTTCAGTTTCACCGGCTTGAAATACACGTGCTGACTGTCCACGTCGCTCGTGGCGCCGTGGAACCAGCCGGAGGCGGTGTCGATAAAGCGGGTGGAGTCCATCTCTTTCAGACGGTGGTACATGTTTTCGCTGTCAAACTGTCCCCATCCTTCGTTGAAGATGGTCCAGCAGCAAACCGAGGGATGATCCCGCAGCTGCGCGACAGTTTCCTCCATGGCGCGCATAAATACTTGCCGCGTGGCGGTATCCCGATGGAGATACCGATCGGACAGCTTTTTCAGTCCTACGGTGGGCAGAGCGGTATCCCGGAGGAAAGAATAATCTCCGTTGTTCACCATGTCCTGGAAGACGATCATGCCCAGCCGGTCGCAGGCGTAGTAGAAATACGCCGGCTCGATCTTGATATGCTTGCGCAGCATATTGAATCCCAGATTCTTCATAGCCAGGATATCGTTGTCGTAGCATTTGGGCGAGGCGGGTGTGAAGATACCGTCGCTGAAATATCCCTGATCCAGCACGCCGTGGAAGAAATAAGGCTTTCCGTTCAGGCAAAGGCGGGAGATGCCGTTTATTTTGCGAATATCTAAAATGCGGATCGCGAAATAGGATCGCACCGTATCGGATTCCGTCTGCAAGGTGAATTTGTACAGATAGGGATCCTCCGGGGACCACATACGGGGGGAGGGAAGCTCCACACGGGCCACGCCATCACACATGGGCACGGAGATCTCTCCGTGTGGCGTTGTGACGGTGACGGTGCCGTCCGTCACACCCTCAGCGCAAATCACGGCGTAATCCGCCCCGGTGTCAACACGCAGGGCACGCACGTATTCTGCCGGCACGCTCTCGATCCATACGGTCTGCCAAATGCCCGATACGGGGGTGTACCACATACCGCCCCGTTTCTCGCATTGTTTGCCGTAGGGCAGGATCTTGTCGGCCAGATTATCCGCGACCGCCATCACCAGCGTGTTGGTACCCTGCAGACAGTCGGTAATATCAAAAGAGAAAGGCGCGTATCCGCCGTGGTGTTCGCCCAGCAGGACTCCGTTTAAGGTGACCGTGGCAATTTGATCTACCGCACCGAAGTGAAGGATTACCCGATCCCGTACAAATCCCTCGGGCAGGGCGAAATCTTTTTTATAGATCAAACGAGGTCGCTTGCCCATATGCCGATGGATTCCCGACAGTAGGGATTCCGGCGGAAAGGGCACAGTGATCGTTTCCCATTTTCCCTCATCGGCGCTGAAATCCCAAGCCCCGTTCAGGGAAAAGAAGGAATCACGCACCAGCTGCGGCCGGGGATACACGTCCCATTCGCCGCCCGTGGCAGATTCCCCCTCGGGGGTATACAGATCGTTAAACACGGTAGTTTTCATCATTATACTCTCCCATTATGAATTACCCGCTGAAATGCAGGGCACCTCAGCGGGGAGATTTCATTACTTATCTATATCGAAATACCGGTCAAACACGTCCCGTACCGCGTAGCCCGCATCGGTACCGTTGGCACCCTGCTCGATGATGCAGGTTACCACGATTTCCGGATTATCAAAAGGGGCAAAGGCGGTAAAGATCGCGTTGTCACTCTTGGTTTCCAGTACCTGTGCGGTACCGGTCTTGCCGCCCATTTCAATGGGATAATTACGGAATACACGGGCGGCGGAGCCGTTCTCCGTAACGCTTTTCATAGCGTTCATCACTACGTCGCGCACGCCCTCTCCCAGGGTAATGCCGTCCATCTGCTGGGGAGTAAAGGTGGCCAGCACCTCGCCTGTATGGAACGCCTCCACCTTATGGAGAAGATGGGTTTTCATACGGATGCCGTTGTTCAGAATGGAGGACATATACACGCTGATCTGCAGAGGAGTGAACGAATTTTCCGCCTGGCCGATGGCAGCGGCCAGCGTATCACCCGGGTTCCAGGCACCCAAGCCGTGCTCGTTTCGGTAATCCGGGCCGGCCAGAGTGCCGGTGCGCTCGGAAAGCTCGATGCCGGTAGGCACGCCCAGGCCGAAGGCCCGGTCGTATTTGTTCATGGTTTCGATGGTCAGAAGCCGTCCTACTTCGTAGAAGAAGTAGTTGCAGGATACCTGGATCGCCGTGGTCACGTTGATGGGACCGTGGGTGGATCGGGATTGGTTATAGATCCAGCAAGCGGGGGTGTAGGTGGAATAGAATTCGTAAACGCCCTCGTCGTTGATGATCGTCTTGGGGGTGATGATTCCCTCAGTCAGCGCCGCCGCGGCAACGCCAATCTTGAAGGTGGAGCCGGGTGCGTACAACCCGCTGAGTGCCCGGTTGAAC
>JBGVJO010000364.1:0-2549 GCA_045129535.1 Eubacteriales bacterium | reverse complement strand
GCATAGCTGAGTAGCCGCGTACGGATGGGATAAACGCTGAAAGCATCTAAGCGTGAAGCCCACCTTAAGATTAGATATCCCACAGCGTAAGCTGGTAAGGTTGCTCGTAGACTACGAGCTTGATAGGTCGGAGGTGTAAGCGCAGTAATGTGTTCAGCTAACCGATACTAATAGACCGAGGGCTTGAACTGCTATAGTTCATTCTCAAGTGATTGTTGTGAATGCTTAATATACTTCTTCCTATTCGGTTTTCTGTGATCGACCGGAGTCATACCGTAACGGTATGACTTTTTTCTTGTAAATTTCACTGAAAATAACTCAAATTGTTTGTATCACCTATTGACAAAGGGATTTTCAAGTGCTATAATACTACAGTAAATAGAAGTAGAACCCTCCGTTCTCACCTTACCGCAACGCGCGTATGGTTAATATAACTGCACACCAGGTGTGTGTTATTGTACGGAGCCGGTTCTCGGCTCATTTTTATTTTTTTAACCGATTATTGGAGGTGCTAGTTATAGCAAAGGAACTGTTGATCAACGAGCAGATCAAGGTGAAAGAAGCTCGTGTGCTGGACGAGAATGGCAATCAGCTTGGCATTATGCCGCTGAGCGAGGCTCGCAGCTATGCATTCGACCACGGCGTAGACCTGGTTCTTATCGCCCCGCAGGCCACCCCGCCTGTTTGCCGCGCTATGGATTACGGCAAGTACCGTTACGAGTGCGACAAGAAAGAGAAGGACGCTAAGAAAAAGCAGTCTACTGTGGAAGTGAAGGAAGTTCAGCTGTCCTGCCGCATTGACACCCACGACTTTGAAACGAAAGTCAACCATGCACTTCGTTTCCTCGGAAGCGGCAGCAAAGTGCGCGTTTGTCTGCGGTTCAAAGGCCGTGAGATGGCTCACCAGAGCCTGGGACAGGAAATCCTTGAACGTTTCGCTGAGGCTTGCAAGGAAAGTGGAAGCGTCGACAAGAAGCCCGTTCTTGAGGGCAGACAGATGACTATGTTCATCTCTCCCCTGAAGCAGAGCAAATAACAGTTCACCTCAATAATATAAATTTGCAAAATTATCAACCGAAAGGATTCAGAATATGGGCAAGATCAAAACGCATAAGGCGTCTGCAAAAAGATTCTCCGTAACCGGAACCGGCAAAGTAAAGATGTATCACTCCGATCATCGCCACAACCTCGGTCACAAGACCGCAAAACGCAAGAGACATCTGCGCTCCTCCAAGATCCTTGGCAATGCCATGACTGCGAATGTAAAGCAGCTGATCTGCAAGTAATTTCACTTAGGTATTGATTTAACGTAGTAACGGAAAGGATTATATAAGATGGCAAGAGTTAAGGGCGCGATGATGACGCGCAAAAGAAGAAATAAAGTTCTGAAGGCAGCTAAGGGTTACTGGGGCTCCAAGTCCAAGCACTTCAAGATGGCTAAGCAGGCCGTAATGAAGAGCGGTAACTATGCATACATCGGCAGAAAGCAGAAGAAGAGAGATTTCAGATCTCTGTGGATCACTCGTATTTCCGCACAGTGCAAGGTAAACGGTATGAACTACTCTACCTTTATGCACGGTCTGAAGAAAGCCGGAATCGAACTCAATAGAAAGATGCTTGCTGAGATCGCAGTTTCCGATAAGGAAGCTTTCGCTGATCTGGTTGCTAAAGCAAAGGCAGCTATCTGATTTCATTAAAAACCCGGTTTTACCGGGTTTTTGTGATAATGAGAGAATTTCAAAATATGCTGAAAATTACGGATATTATCCCTGAGGCGACATGTATTTCTTCCCGTACCAATCCCCTCGTCACGTCTTTGGCGAAATTGGATGATTCCAAGTTCCGTCGGAGCGAAGGCTTGTTTTTGGCGGAAGGAATTAAGTTGTCTGAGGAAGCGGCCGGCATGCCGGAGATCCGGTACATACTGATCCGCAGCGATGACGGACTGGCCGACGAGCGTATTGTGCGAATTGCGGAACAGCGCCCGGCATCCGCCAAGGTGTGCGTGTTGTCAGCCTCAGCCTTTGATAAGATCACAACGGAGAAATCCCCTCAGGGGATTATCACCGTGCTGGCTGTGCCGGAGCGGATTCACCATTTAGTTTCCGGAGAGTTGTCCCGGACAGATTTGGAGCATATGCGCGGAAAACGGATTTTGGCACTGGACTCCGTTCGCGACCCGGGTAACCTCGGTACGATGATCCGTACTGCGTCCGCCTTCGGGTACGATACGCTGTGCCTGATCGGCTGTGCGGATATCTACAATCCGAAAACGGTTCGTGCCGCCATGGGCGCTTTGTTCCGCACCAATATCTACGTCTGCGATTCTGTCGCAGACGCATTTGTGCCGCTGAAATCCGACGGGCATCGCGTGATTGCCGCTGCATTGGGCGAGCACGCTCTTACGTTGGGTGTGGATCCTTTGCGGGAGGACGACTGTGTCGTCATCGGCAACGAAGGACACGGCGTTTCGGAGGAAACCTTAACGCTGGCTGATGCTGTAATGCGGATTCCTATGGGTGAAACCACCGAGTCGCTGAACGCGGCTA
>JBGVJO010000363.1:0-5077 GCA_045129535.1 Eubacteriales bacterium | reverse complement strand
TCAGCAAGCCCAAGAATTCCCTGACCAAACAGTACACAAAGCTGTTTGATATGGATCACGTAAAGCTCTCCTTTGAAGAGGATGCTTTGCGGGCCGTGGCGGAATTGGCAATCGAGAGAAATACCGGTGCCCGCGGTCTTCGCGGTATTCTGGAAGGTGTTATGACCTCCGTTATGTTTGAGATTCCCTCCCGCGAGGACGTGGAGGCTGTCATCATCACGGCGGACTGCATCAAAAACAAAGCCACTCCCCAATTGGTACTGAGGGAGAATCCCCCGGCGCTCCTTAGCGAGAGCAACACTACGACTTTGCCGGATACATCGGACGTATCCGCATCATAAAAAATTAAAAGCACGTCACCCGACGTGACGTGCTTTTCTTTTCTTAAAATACAATTTACTCGGCGTATACGGTTTCCATTTCCTCATTAGATGCGGCGTTAGCTACTTCCTCCTCATACGCCCGGAGAACTGCACTCTCCAAATGATTGCGGAAATCCGCATTGATAGGATGGACGATATCGCGGTACGTACCGTCGGGATTCTTTCTGCTGGGCATTACGATAAAGTATTTTTCCGCTGCATAGATCACTTTAATATCGTGCAGAGCCATCTGATCGTCCAGAGTTACGGATACAACCGCTCTCATAGGACCCTCATCAAACAACTTGCGAATCTTGATATTCGTGATTTTCATAGGTTGTCCTCCCAGTGCATAGCATGCACAAAATCCGTCAAATTTAAACTACATTGACTATTATACAACCAGATTATGAAAATAATACAACATTATTGCAAGTTTTTTTTGAACATATTATTTACAATTTATAAACAGAACATATAATCGACCTCAGATCGTATGGAGGTAGTCGTTATGGCATTGCCAAATACACATTTCGGTGCAGAAAAAATCGCCCAATTTCTTGCCGGAGGAAAAAAGAATATTTACTTCTGCGGCATCGGCGGCGTCAGCATGTGCTCCCTTGCCCATATTACCCATCTGCGCGGTCACGCGGTCTCCGGCTATGACCGCACTCCCTCTGCCCTGACACGCCAGCTGGAGGAATTGGGGATTGACGTGCATTATACAGCGGACTCCTCTCACATTGACGGTATGGATATGCTGGTGTATACCGTTGCAATCCCGGCCACTCAGCCGGAATATGCGAAGGCATTGAAGCGGGGCATACCGGTAGTATCCCGGGCAGATTACCTGGGATATATTATGTGCGGTTACACGAAGCGCATCGGCGTATCCGGCATGCACGGCAAAAGCACTACCACCTCTATGCTGGAGCAGATATTCCGCGTCGGCGGCAAAGATCCAACGGTCAGCTGCGGCGCTCCTATGAAGGACGTGGGAGGCCGATGCGACCGCATCGGTGCGGAGGATTACTTCATCTTCGAAGCATGCGAATATATGGACTCCTTTTTGGATTTCTATCCCACGGACGTTATCGTACTCAACATTGAGCCGGATCATCTGGATTACTTCCGGGATCTGGACCATATCGAGGACTCCTTCTCCCGCTTCCTGGATCGTGCCGGTGAATGCGGAACTGCCTATTTGAACGTGAACGATGACAACGTGATGCGAGCAGCAAAGGATTACGCCGGCCGCGTCGTTACTTTTGGCGTCGACAGTCCGTCCGCCGACTACTGTGCGTCGGATATTGTTATGGAGCACGGCCGCCCTTCCTTCACCGTTATGCACAACGGTGTCAGCGTCTGCCGGATTTCCATGCACGTTCCCGGCGCCCACAACGTGTGCGATGCACTGGCCGCCTCCGCTGTGGCGCTGGAGCACGGCGTTTCTCCGGATGCGCTGGTGCAGGCTCTGGCGGAATTCGACGGCGCCGTCCGCCGTATGGATCGGCACGGCGTGACCGAAACCGGTGCAGTTGTGTTTGATGACTACGCACATCATCCCACGGAGATCACCTCTACCCTGAACACCGCCGCGCAGATGGAGCACAACCGAATCTTTTGCGTGTTCCAGCCCCACACCTATTCCCGCACGAAAGAATTGTTCGACGATTTTGCGGCGGCGCTGGCACACACGGGCGTTTACCAGGTCATTCTTTCGGAAATCTATTCTGCCAGAGAAACGGATACGCTGGGCGTCTCCTCTTCTCTTTTGGCCGATGCGGTTTCCCTGCGAGGGGGGAATTGCACCGCCCTACCCACTTTTGATACCATCGTTGACCATTTGTCAAGAGAATGCGGCAACGGGGATCTGATTCTTGTGATGGGTGCAGGAGATATCAATCAGATCTGTCGGAAATTGGTACAATAAACAAAATACGCTCGAAAAGCCACCACAGAAAATGTGGTGGCTTTCTTTTCTTGTGAATTGTAATGTTAAATTTTTTCAGATTTTTCCGTGTATTTTATCACCATATTGTTGACATTTGTATGTGAAATATGTTAAAATGTATGTGATTGAGATTGTGAAAAGTATTCACATCGGAAAGGAACAATACACATGTATAACGAAAGACGAGAACAGATCCGAATGCTTCTCGCAGAGAAACCGTTTGTATCTATCAAAGAACTGGAAACCATGTTCCCCAACGTCTCCGGCATGACTATCCGACGCGATATTGAGTACTTTGAGCAAGCCGGTGATGCTATTAAGGTGCGAGGTGGCGCCCGCTCCACGAAGTTCATCACCACATCCAAGGACGACGCAATTACCACCCGTATGCAGGAAAACGTTGCCTCCAAGGATCTCATCGCACGCCGCGCCGCAGAATTTCTGGAAACCGGCCGATCCATCTTTATCGATTCCGGCTCCACCTTGCAGCGTATGGTTCCGCACGTTCCCAACGAGCGCTTTACGTTCACCACGACCAATCCGATGGCAGCACTGGAATTGTGCAAGATCGGCTTGCCCATCGTGAACATCGTGGGCGGCAAGCTGGATCGGGACTATCAGACCGTCACCGGTATGCACGCCATGCGTTTTTTGTCGGACGTGAACATCGACATCGCATTCCTCTCTCCCTCCGGTCTGTCCCTCAAGAGCGGATTCACCGGCGGTAACTACAGCGAATGTGAACTCAAGCGTGTCGTTGTGGAAAAGGCACGGCTGGTCGTCCTTCTTCTGGACTCCTCCAAGATCGACAAGAGCCTCCCCTACACCTTCTGCCACCTGGATCAGGTGCATATCATTATTACCGATACTCCTCTGCCCGCTGACATCACGGAGCAGATCCACCGCCACGGCGGACGCATCATTGATGTCACGAAAGAATAATTTTTGATGGCTGCCGGCCTTTGCCGGTTCCGATATATACACAACGAAAGGAAAGATTCATATGGCACAGTCCGTGATTATGCCCCGCCAGGGACAAAGCGTAGAAAGCTGCATTATCACCACATGGCACAAGAAAGTCGGAGACACCGTCGCTGAAGGCGATCTGCTTTTCTCCTATGAGACTGACAAGTCCGCTTTCGACGAGGCCGCACAAGTAAGCGGTACGCTGCTTGCAATCCTGTTCGAGGAGGGCGACGTTGTTCCTTGTCTGGAAAACGTTTGCATCGTCGGCGAGGCAGGAGAGGATATCTCCGCACTGGTTGCATCCGCACCCGCAGAGGAGGCAGCAGCAGAAGCTCCCGCAGCCGCTGAAGAGGTTAAGGCTGCAGCCGCTCCCGTTGTTACCGCAGCACCTGTAGAAGCAGGCGAGCTCATCCGCATCTCTCCCCGCGCAAAGAATCTGGCGCTCCAGACCGGCGTAGATATGACGAAAGTCGCTCCCACCGGCCCTCACGGACGCATCATTGAGCGTGACATCAATGCCGCACTGGATGCCGGCTTTGTTGCCAACGTTGCCGCCGTTGAGGCATTCCTCGCAGGCAATCCCGTTGTTACCGAAGATACCGCTGAGGAAGTTGTTGAGACGAAGGCTGCAGCTGTTGTTGCTGACGACGTTCGTGCATACGACGAGGAGCCGATGTCCGGTGTTCGCCGCGTAATCGCACGTCAGATGCATGCATCTCTGTCCGAGATGGCTCAGCTGACTCTGAACGCCTCCTTCGATGCTACTGCCCTGATGAACTTCCGCGCTTCCCTGAAGGCAAGCGGCGAGGCTCTCGGTCTGGGCAAGATCTCCCTCAACGATATGGTGCTCTTCGCCGTATCACGCACCCTTCTGAACTACCCCGAAATCAACGCAAATCTGGTTGACGATAAGTTCCGCAAGTTCAAGCACGCCAACATCGGTCTCGCTGTTGATACCGAGCGCGGTCTGCTTGTTCCCACGCTCTTCGCTTCCGAGAAGATGTCCCTCGCCGATCTGTCCGCTTCTGCAAAATCTGCTGCAGCGAAGGCTCGCGAAGGCAAGCTGACTCCCGATGAGATGTCCGGCGGCAGCTTCACCGTAACCAATCTGGGCTCCCTCGGCATCGAGAGCTTCACTCCCGTTGTAAATCCTCCGCAGACCGCTATTCTGGGCGTTTGCGCTATCACCTACCGCCTGAAGGCCGACGGCACCACTTACCCCGCAATGGGCCTGTCCCTCACCTTCGACCACCGCGCAGTAGACGGTGCTCCCGCAGCACGCTTCCTGTCCGATCTGTGCCGTGCGCTTGAAAACTTCGGTCTGCTTCTGGCAAAATAAGGAGGACACAAATGATTTACGATCTGATCGTTATGGGCGGCGGCCCCGCTGGTTACAACGCCGCTGAACGTGCCGCACACAGCGGTATGAAGACCCTCCTGTTCGAAGAGCGCGCTCTCGGCGGCGTTTGTCTGAACGAGGGTTGCATTCCCACCAAGACCCTTCTCTACTCCGCTAAGATCCTGGACTACGCACACCACGGTGAAGCTTACGGCGTTACCGTGACCGGTGCATCTCTGGATCACTCCAAGGTTGTTGACCGCAAGAATAAGGTGGTTCATACCCTGGTTTCCGGCGTAGGCGCAAAAATGAAGGGCGCCGGCGTTACCGTTGTAAACGGCACCGCCGCTATCACCGGCAAGACTGCTGACGGCTTCACCGTTGCCTGCAACGGCGAGACCTACACCGCCACCAAACTGCTGATCTGGACCGGTTCCTCCGCCGCTGTTCCTCCGA
>JBGVJO010000362.1:0-4313 GCA_045129535.1 Eubacteriales bacterium | reverse complement strand
CCGTACGGTCATGGATATGGTATGTGCGTATAAATCATTGACAACGAGTAAATGCAAAAAGGTGGGGTTAACAGAAAAACTATTTCAAACATCCTTTTACGACCACGTTATCCGCGACCGGGAGGATTACGAAAAACACGTAAGATACATCTGTGAGAATCCGTTCCGCTGGCAATACGACGAGTTGTATAGCGAAGAATGAGCCGCCACATAAATAAAACACCGCAGGATTAGGCTCCTTCTCATAAGGAAGTTATCGTAGGGGCGATCATTGATCGCCCGCAAATAACCGCAAAACCAAAACGGGCGACCAATGGTCGCCCCTACAAACAGATTTCGGCAGAGATATTTTTTTCTCTGCCGATTTGTGTTATAATGGGACTAACGAAAAAGCCTCCCTTGTGTAAAGGGAGGTGCCGAACGAATGTGAGGCGGAGGGATTGTAAAAACAAAGAGCAACGAAACACAATCCCTCAGTCACCTGCGGTGACAGCTCCCTTTACACAAGGGAGCCTTTGGATGCGCTCAACAATAGGGGTATGGGCTTAGCCCTGTACCTTTGTAATACAAAGGCGAAACTGGCGATAAAACAGAACGATAAATAAGAATTTGACGAGGTGACTATGAATATCACTCCTACCGAAAACGAAATCAAATATATACGAGAAGAACTCAATCAATTCAATAATGAGAGAGTCGGCGAGGATGGTCATACCCCTCTAAACATCGTAGAATATGATGACAACGGCAATATGATTGGTGGTATTCTCGGTGGTACTTATTGGGGGTGGATGTATGTAGATATTCTTTGGGTACACGAAAGCCACCGCTATAAAGGCATTGGTTCAAAGCTCTTGCGTGAAGCCGAAAAAGAAGCTGTTCGCAGAGGTTGCCATCACGTTCATCTTGATACAATGAGTTGGCAAGCTCCCGAATTTTATCAAAAGCACGGGTATGAAGTGATTGGCATTCTTCCCGATATTCCGAATGGCAATCAAAAATATCTGCTTATGAAAGCATTGAGATAAACAATCAAATTCCAATTTATCGAACAGAATAAAACAATCGCCGGCAGATTTTCTGTCGGCGATAATTATTTGTTTACAGCGTAGCAAACCTACGTACCATAAGCAAACTTCCTTATGAGAACCCGCCATTCCTGGGGTGTTTTTTTTATTTATTCGGTATCTTCCCCGCCCACAACGCGGACGATGACGCCGTTTTCAAAATATCCCGTGTAGACACGGCCGGAGGGCCAGGTGTATTTTCCCTCACCCCACATCACGTTGTTTTTGAAGGAGCCCTCGTACTTTTCGCCATTGGCCCAGGTATACGTGCCTTGTCCGCTGCGTGCGTCTTCCGCATACTCACCTGCGTAGGTATCGCCGTTCTGCCAGGTATAGACACCGTAGCCGGATTTCTGATCCATACGGTAAGTGCCCTCGTACCGATCGCCGTAGTACCATACGAAGGTACCCTCGCCGTCCTTCTTGCCCTCACGGAATCCGCCCGTGTAGATGCTTCCGTTCTGCCAGGTGTAACTTCCCGTGCCGTCCATCAGTCCGTTTTTGAACTGACCCTCGTACACGTCCCCGTTCGCGTAGGAATATTTGCCCGTTCCGGAAATCTTATCCTCCGCAAATTCGCCCTCGTACACGTCGCCGTTTTTGTAGATCAGGCGGCCGAAGCCGTGGCGGCGAAGATTTTTCAGAGGACCCTCGTACAGATCGCCGTTGGAATAGGAGATCTCCGTCTTTTCCAGATTCACCTTGGCCCGCACGCCGGATTCGTACACCAGCGTACCGGAGAGAGGATCGCCGTTTTCATCCACCCGGCCGAAATACTTGACGTATCCGTCCTCATAGTTGTAGCGGATGTAGCGGATGCCCGCGAAATAGATAAAGGCGGCCGCCGCGATCAGTACCGCCACGGCGATGGCGGTGATAATCAGAAGAATCGAGGCGGTGCTGCGATGCTTTCTGTAACTTCTGTTCATGTCAATCCTCCCTTACGATGAAAAGGATGAAAGGAATCCGCCAAGGAGATCCACCAGCTTCGGTGCCGCGTAGATGGCCACGAAGCCTGCCGCGATCAGAATGATGACGGACAAAAGCAGATCCAAGGGGGTCACGTTTTTCACGTTGTAGCGGGTTTCTGCCCGATACTTCATCTCCTCGGGGAGATAAAAACGGGCGGTTTTCAAATCGGTCAGCACAACCTCCTGCTCGCCGGTGAAAAACCGACGGAGGAAGGAGCACTTCTTTCTCGGGAAATCCTCCTCGTTTACGCAAACGAGGAGCCGACGGAGGGGCTTGCCCGTCCGCAAAGCCATCTCCAGGGGAAGATTGGCGGCCATTCCCGCCTCCTCCAGGGTGAGGGCCCGATCGGGTGTGAAGATTTCGTCCCCGATCAGCTTATGAATAAGGAGCGACGCGTCCCGACGGGTGAAATAGGAGCCCAGCGCGCCCAGAATCAAGCCGCCGCACAGGCACCACACGATCACTTCCAGGGACATAAGGGGATTCAGTTCCCCCAAATCGTACATCAAAGTCGACGTTAAGGTGAAAAATCCGTTCATACCGTATCCTTTACTGCTCGATGATCTCGTTGCCGCAGAGCTTTGTGAGAAGCTCCTCCAGATCCTCGTTGGTCTGGTATTCCACCGTCAGGATCTTTTTCCGCTTGCCGGACTGGATAGCTACCCGGCGGCCGATCAGGGAAGTGGCCCGCTTTTCCAGCTCCGCCAGGTAATCCACGCGAACGCCGCCGTCCACCTCCGGCCCGTTTTCCTCTTTGCGGGTACGGTTGGCTGCTTTGACTGCAGCCTCCACCTCTCTTACGGAGAGATTCCGTGCCACGGCACGGTTGGCCAATACGAACATCTGTTCCTTATCCTTAAGTCCCAGGAGAGCACGGCAGTGACCAGCGCTCAGCTGCTTGGAGCGAAGCAATTCCACCACGTCCTCCGGCAGATCCAGTAGACGGAGAGAATTGGCCACCGCACTGCGGCTCTTGCCCAATTTCACGGATACTTCCTCCTGTGTCAGGCCGAAATCCCGCATCAGGCGGCTATAGGCCGCACCTTCTTCCCACGCATCCAGATCCTCTCTCTGCAGATTCTCGATCAGCGCAAACTGGGCGGTCTGCAATTCGTCCGCATCCACCACGATGACGGGCACCTCGGAAAGTCCCGCCAGCTTGGATGCGCGCCAGCGGCGCTCACCGGCGATGATCTGATAAAATCCCGCACGGGAGGATGGGCGCACCAAAATCGGCTGCAGCACGCCGTGAATGGCGATGGAGTCTGCCAGCTGGGAAAGCGCCTCGTTATCGAAATGCTGTCGGGGCTGATCGGCTTTGGGCTCGATCATGCCGATCCGCACCTTTTGCACCTGAGAATCCTTGGTTTCTATCTCGTTATCGCCGAAAATGCTGTCCAATCCTCGGCCCAAACTCATTTTTTTAGCCATACTATATCCTTTCGTATCAGAAAATCCGGTCCAGCAGTTCCTTGGCCACGTCCACGTAAGCCAGGCTGCCGCGGGAATACTTATCGTGATAATACACGGGCGCACCGAAGCTGGGGGCCTCGGACAGCTTTACGTTCCGCGGAATCATGGTACGGAACAGCTTGTCGGCGTAGTATTTCTTCAGTTCGGTGAGCACCTGCGCGCTGAGATTCAGCCGTCCGTCGTACATGGTGATCAGAATACCCAAAATGCCGAGGGTGGGATTGAACTGGTTTTTCACCCGCCGTACCGTCATCATCAGCTGGGAAAGTCCCTCCAGGGAGTAATAGTCGCACTGCATGGGGATCACGATGCCGTCCGAGGCGGACAGTGCGTTCACCGTCAGCATGCCGAGGGAGGGGGGACAGTCGATGAAAATCACGTCGTACACGCCCTTCAAAGGCTCAATTGCGTCTTTCATTGCGGCAAAATGCCGTTCCCGGGTGATAAGATCGAACTCCGCGCCCGCCAGATCGATGGTGGTGGGCAATACGGAGAGATTTTTGTATTCTGTTTCCACAATGGCGTCCGCCGCGGGATAATCGCCGTTCAAAACCCCGTACAGAGATTTTTTCAGGCCTTTTCGGGAGATTCCCACACCGCTGGAGGCATTTCCCTGGGGATCGGCGTCGATAAGCAGGACTTTTTTGCCTAATTGGGCCACCGATGCCGCCACGTTCACAGCGGAGGTGGTCTTTCCTACGCCGCCTTTCTGATTTGCAAACGCAATTACAACCGTATGTGTCATGATTTCCCCCTATGGTTTTATGGATATAGTATAGCATTTTTGTGCCGGGAAATCAA
>JBGVJO010000361.1:0-5486 GCA_045129535.1 Eubacteriales bacterium | reverse complement strand
GATGCGGGATACCTGCTCCGACATAGCCTCCCGCACCTCGGCGGAGGTGACGGCCAACGTAGCGGGCAGACCGTTGAGCAGATTGCGGCCGCGGATCACCATATTTCCCCGATCCGCCATGGGAACCACGCTGCCGATATTCTTTTTCAGCATCTCGGCGGTCATTTCGCCGATCAGCACGTTGTGCTTACGCTTCATGTAGGCGATGATGGCGTTGTCGATCTCATCACCCGCCGAGCGAAGGGAGGAGGACAGAACGATACCGCCCAGGCTGGTGACGGCCACCTCGGTGGTACCGCCGCCGATATCCACGATCATGCTACCGCGGGCATCCGCTAGTTTCAAGCCGGCGCCGATAGCGGCGGCGATGGGCTCCTCAATCAGTGCCACAGACTGTGCGCCTGCCTCCAGAGCCACGTCCTGTACCGCACGCTTTTCCACTTCCGTGACGCCGTAGGGAATACAGATGATTACCCGGGGACGGCTGAAGATGGAGGGGCCGGCCACCTTGTTGTAGTAATGATGCAGCATAGCGGCGGTCACGTCAAATTCCGCGATTACGCCGTCCTTCAAGGGGCGCATAGCGGTGATTGAGCCGGGGGTCTTGCCCAGCATCAGCTTGGCCTCGTTGCCTACGGCCATCACGCGGCGGGTGCGGGCCTCTACGGCCACAACCGACGGCTCGCGCAGAACGATGCCACGTCCTTTTACGTAGATGATGGTGTTGGCGGTGCCAAGATCGATACCGATACTCTTGCCCATATGTATAACCGATCCGTTCGGAGAACGGAATTCCTTTCGTATTAAATCAGTTGGAAGCCGAAATGCTTCGCAAGGATCCGGCCCACCAGACAGACGGGAAGGCCAACGATGTTGAAATAATCTCCGTCGATGCGGGAGACGAAGATGCCGGCTTTTCCCTGGATGCCGTAGGCACCGGCCTTGTCCATGGGATCGCCTGACGCCACGTAGGCGTCGATTTCCTCCGGCAGGATTTCCCGCATATGCACGGCGGTCACTTCCACCGCCGTAACGGATTTGTGCCGATCGGCGACGGTAACGCCGGTGCATACCGTGTGGGTGCGGCCGGACAGACGCGTCAGCATCTGCCGTGCTTCCTCCTCGGAATGGGGCTTGCCGAGGATTTCCCCATCCAGGGAGACCACCGTGTCGGCGGCCAGAACCAGCGCGTCCTCTTCGGGGGAGATGGCCAGCGCCGCTGCCGCTTTTCTTTGGGAGAGCAGTGCCACGGCCCGACGGGATTCGATATGCGGCGGCAGGCTTTCGTCTGCCATAGGAACGCGGATCTCGTGGGGGATGCCTGCGGTAGTGAGCAATTCATGCCTGCGGGGGGATCCCGAGGCCAAAATCAATCGTGTGTTTTTCATTTTTTTGCCATAAGGTGTCCCAGCCAAACGGACAGGACGATAAATATAATCACGGCGATGTTCAAATTCAAAGAAAGTCCGAAGGTCACGTCAATCACGTGAAGATTTAAGGATGCAGTCGGAATGCCAAAGGACATGCCGTAGGAGAGCCAGGAGAGCAGGGGGATTTTTGCGCACATATCGGCGGCCAGAGTGCCCACCACGATACCTACGCATACAAGAAACAGATTGAACCAAAAACTACGTCTCATCTTGCACCTCACATCTTTCCCGTGGAGCCGAATCCGCCCTCGCCGCGCTCGGTGTCGTCCAGCACGTCAGCAAGGGTAAAGGAGGCGGCCAGACAGGGCATAAACATCAACTGAGCGATGCGCTCGCCGGGCTGCACGGTGTAGTCAGCCGCGCCGTTGTTACGCAGGCCCACGCCGATCTCCCCGCGGTAATCGGAGTCGATAACGCCGATGCCGTTGACCAGAGAGAGGCCGTGCTTGAACGCCAGACCGGAGCGGGCGCAAACGATGGCGACTACGTCGCTTCGTTCCATAGAGATGGCGATACCGGTGGGAATCGAAACACTGCCGCCCCGGGGAATGGTGATGGGGGCATCGATGGCGGCGGTAAGATCACAGGCGGCGGAGCCGTCGGTGGCATACTTGGGCACGGATGCGCCGGGGCGAGTCAGGCGGATTTGCACGCCGAGTGTTTCAGACATAAGGATTCCTCCGGAATCGAAAATTTTATTTGATGCGCCGCACTGCCGACGGATCGGCAGGAGGCAGGCCGTTTTTGTAGGCGTGGATCACGTTTCGCACGTCGGCCTTGTTCTCCGTGGAGAAGATAAAATGCAAGGTGGAAACGCCGCTCGAATACAGAGTGTCCAGCCTATCGGCCATATACAGAGGCACGCTGTTGTACAAAACGTTGGAGCAGTCGTACATTCCGAGCAGAGGGAAGGAGGCGCCTGTGCGGTCCGTCAGGGCAGAGCGGCAGATAAAGTTCTTCTCAATAAAGTCGGTGAAGCCGCCGTTGCCCTTGGTGCGGCAGTGCTCGCCTCCGTCGGAGATGGCACAGCGCATCATCAGCATAAGGGGAAGCCGTCCGTAGGCGATCATAGCTTTGTTTTCGCGGATGGCCCGCATGGCGCCGAGCGGAAGCTCGGGGGATACCGTCACCAGATCGGCACCCATCTCGCGGATAGCGCGGGCGCACTCCGTGTTCCACACGTTCAGCCGCATAGAGGCAAACGCGGGGATTCCCAGTTCCTTCGCCATGGCGATCTGAGAGGGAGTGTGTGCCAGCACCGATTTCGGCGAGGTCACAGCCAAACGTGCCGCCAGCTGGGTGGTGGTAATATCGGGTGCGTACGGCACCATATCCATGGAATAATCCCGGGCGTAGCACTCGGGGGGCAGATAGATCTCGTCAAAGAATTCCTCCGCCTCAGAGGGAATCTGATCGGTGCTGAGGAATTGAGCGGTAAAGCGTACCTTTTGGGGCACGCTCATCTTTTCTTTTTCCACCGCGGTAATGGTGCATACGGTGCGGCGGGGAGGTGCATTCAGCTCCGCCAAAGCACGGCGGCGCAGATCGTTCAGGGAGGCAGGGGTGAAAAACAGCCCTGCATCAATATCTGCCGTAAAGGAATCCAGCACGTAGGGGGTTCCGCCCAGCTTGCCGATATTCTTTTTTGCGGACGCCTCGTCCAGGGAGGCGGTGCGTGCCGCATCGGGAACGTTTCCCGTAACGGTAGCGGATTTATCACCTGCACGTACATTCAGCGAAGCGGGCATACCCGTTTTCACCGTCAGCTCGGCGTGCAGGGGGATTTTTTTCTCAAGGCCGGGGAAGGGGGGCGCGTTTCGGCTCATTTCCGTATCGTCCGACCGACGGACGCCCAGCATAGAGGTGTATTTCTCGCTGAAATAGCCGTCACTGAAGCCATCCCGGCTAAACAGGGCTGCCAGGGCAGCCACGTCGTCCTTTGTTGCATCTCTCTTTTCATCGAGAAGCGTACGGTACATTTTCGTAACGCCGTATACGTAATCGGCGGATTTCTGCCGTCCCTCGATCTTCAAAGAGGTAACGCCGGAAAGCATAACCTCCCGAATGTGGGATGCCAGGCACATATCCTTCAAGCTGAGAGGATATTCGCTGGGATTGCAGGCAGTGCCGCAAATCTTATAAGGCAGACGGCAGGGCTGCGCGCATTCACCCCGGTTGCCGCTGCGGCCGCCCATGGCGTAGCTCAGCATACACTGGCCCGAATAGGACACGCAGTGTGCGCCGTGGATAAACATCTCAATCTCCAAAGGAGACTGGGAGCACAGCAGGGAGATTTGTCGCAGGGACAATTCTCTCGGGCACACCATACGGGTGAAGCCCAGTTTGGCCAGCTGTACCGCATCGGCGGAGGAGCAGCCGGACAACTGGGTGCTGGCGTGGAGCTCTATATCGGGGAAACGCCGGCGTACCAGCGAGGCCACGCCCAGATCGGCTACGATGAGTGCGTCCGCTCCCGCTTCGTACAGATGGGCAACGGTATCCATCACCTCATCCATTTCCGTATCCCGTACACGGGTGTTCACGGTAATATAGGAGCGCACGCCGTAGGCACGGCACAGTGCGATGGCGTCCGTTATTTCGTTTGTGTCAAAATTCTTGGCACGCATCCGCGCGCTGAATTTAACGGAGCCGAAATAGACCGCATCCGCACCGCCCTCAATGGCGGCGGCCAGTGCCTCCGGGGATCCGGCGGGGGAGAGAAGCTCCGGCAGGAAATTGGTTCTTGCTTGCGTCATCGCGGAATCCTTATTTCGCATCGCTGCTGCCGCGGCGAAGGAGATCCTCAATGGCCTTCAGCTTTCCCTCGCGGGTGGTGGGAATATCGGTTTTTTCCTCGGCCGCATTTTGAGGGCGGAGAAGCGTTTCGACTTCGTTGCTCTTCTCCCCGGCGGTGTTGCCTTCTTCGGGAATGGCAATCTGCTCGACCCGGCGGGCAGCCTTGGTGGATTTTGCATCCTCAACAGGCTTTTCGGCAGGTGCTTCCTCCGTGCTCGCAGCAGCGGCACGAAGCTGCTCCGCCTCTTCCTTCATACGGCGGATGTTTGCCTCGTAGAGGGAGATCTGTGCCTCCAGATTCTTAATCTTCTTCTCCGCTTTGGTCTTTTCGGAATAGAAGTCCAGCGCGCACAGAATAGCGGCATCCAATTTGGAGCACCGCTTGTTTTTCACCGTCATATCCCGGATCGTTTCATCCAGGTGAGCAACGGTAGATTCCACAAAATCCTTGGGCTCATCGGAAAGAATGGTGAGTTGAATGTCGGCGATGTCGATGTTGTAACGTTCCTTCATAACGTTTTTCTCCTGTTCTGTGCGTGATTGGACACGCATTTTTTCACAAGCTCTTGATTTATTTGCGAAAGATATGTATAATTATGTGTATTCTACACTTCGCATATAAATATACATTATAATTATAAACGAAAACGTCGTAGAATGAAATACATTTTTCGAAATTTTTTGTGAAATCGGGTGCTTTTTGGTGACAAATATGGAATATTCAAAGAAACACAAACGGATTGTCGTAAAAATCGGTACGTCTACCCTAACGTACGCCACGGGAAAACTGAATATCCGCCGTATTGAAACGCTGGTACGGGTCTTGTCCGATATGCGGAACGCAGGACTTGAGGTGGTTCTCGTTTCCTCCGGTGCGGTGTCTGCGGGCACCAGCCGCCTGGGACTTGAGATCACGAAGCGTACCATCGAGGAAAAGCAGGCCTTGGCCGCCGTGGGACAGTGCGAAATTATGCGTCTGTACGAGCGTCTTTTCGCTACGTACGGCCACACCGTGGGACAGATCCTGGTCACCAAGGACGTGGTGGACAACGAGAGCCGGTTCGCCTTGGCAAAATCTACCTTTGCCCGACTGATCGAGTTCGGCTGCATCCCAATCGTTAACGAAAACGACTCCGTCTCCTTTGAGGGAATTAAATTCGGCGGTAACGATACGCTGTCTGCTTACGTTGCCATCATCTGTGAGGCGGACTTGCTCATCAATCTGAGCGATATCGACGGTCTGTACGACAGCGATCCCCG
>JBGVJO010000360.1:0-1761 GCA_045129535.1 Eubacteriales bacterium | reverse complement strand
CGTGGAGGAGTTGTTCTTTAACGTGCCTGCCCGCCGCAAATTCCTGAAAAAGAATTCCACGGAAAGCGTGGCCGTGACCGGCGTGGTGGAAAAGATCGCTTTGTCCAAGCCGGAGGTGTCCATCCGCTATATCATCGATGGCGACGTGAAGTTTATGACTGCCGGTGACGGGGATTTACGCAATACCGTTTTTGCGTTGTACGGACGGGAAACCGCAAGCCGTATGCTGCGCGTGGATCGCACCGACGGCGGCATCCGCGTGTGGGGATTTATTTCCGATGCAGACAGCGTCCGCTCCAATCGGAATATGGAGAATTTCTTCATCAACGGCCGATACGTAAAGAGCCGTACCGCCGCCGCCGCTCTGGAGCAGGCTTACGTGAGCCGTATCCCGGCGGAGAAATTCCCCTTCTGCGTATTGAATATCGAACTCAATCCCGCGGCGGTGGACGTGAACGTCCATCCCGCGAAATTGGAAGTCAAATTTTCCAATGAGAAAATCATCTTCGACGTGGTGTACTATGCGGTGAAGAGTGCCCTGGAGGCCACCTCTGCCCGACCGGAATTGAATATCCCCACGCCGAAGAAACCGAATATTCCCGAGGGAAAGAGCGGCGTGTCCGCCAATCCCTTTTGGGTCAGCGATAAGGAAGCCAGCAAGCTGCTCAGCACCTTCATCGCCAAGGGCGATCCTACGCCCAACGCGGTGCGCTCCCAGATCCGCCTGAATACCCCCGGTATGCAGGCAGCCGCTACCCCCGTGCGGGAAGAGAAAAAGCAGGAGGTCACAGTACCGACTCCCGTGAAAGAGGAAATGCCCCGGCAGACGGCCCCGGTGGAAACGGTATCCGTTCCGACACCCCCCGCAGCCCCCATTACGTATGAGGAAGCCGCACCGCTTCCGACGGTGAAGCCCCACACGGATCCCGTGCCGGTTCCCGAGGCGTCCCCGGAAACAGAAGCCCCCGAGATTCCCGATTACGTCATCATCGGCGAGGCGTACAACTGCTACGTCATCGTCCAGCTGGAGGATCGGCTGATCCTCATCGATAAGCACGCCGCTCACGAACGGATTCTCTTTGATCAGCTGTGCGAGAATATGCGCGGGAGCAAAAAGAGTGCCCAGGTGCTGATGTTCCCCATTCCCGTTTCTATGACGGAAGCGGAGGTGCGGGCTTTGGAGGATCACCGGGAGCAGATTGAGTCCATCGGCTTTTCCTTCAAGCGGGATGCATCCGGCGTGCAGATCACCGAAATCCCCACGGAGATCACCCGTGAGGCAGCTCCCGAGATGCTGGCTGTGCTGGCCGGACGGATCGCCGACGGCACCGGCACGGTGGAAAGCACCGGGGCGGAATATTTTGAAGCACGTCTCTATCAGGCCTCCTGTAAGGCGGCCATCAAAGGCGGCCGTCTCTATACGGGCGACAGCATCAAGTGGATCTGCGACCGTATTCTCTGCGTGCCGAAGGACGGTTCCTCCGCCATCAAGACTTGCCCCCACGGACGTCCCGTGGCATTTGAAATCAGAAAAAATTCCATTGAAAGGCAGTTTTCGCGCCTGTTGTGACGAAAACGAGATCGAATATGTTTATTCTTAAGAAAAAAGACGGAAAGGCCCGCCGCGGCTGTCTGATCACGCCCCACGGTGAGATCGAGACCCCCATTTTCATGAACGTGGCCACCTGCGCCGCTATCAAGGGCGGTATCGCCGCAGAGGATCTGCGGGACGTAAACTGCCAGGTCATGCTGTCCAATACT
>JBGVJO010000359.1:0-10087 GCA_045129535.1 Eubacteriales bacterium | reverse complement strand
TCCGGGTGGTGGACGTGATCCTGACGCCTACGGCGGCGGATACGGCCTATCCTGTGGGCGGCCACGCCGGCGATGCCGTTGCGTACCGTACCTGCGATATGTTTACCACCGTGCCTTCCCTGGCGGGCTTGCCTGCCATCTCCGTTCCCGCCGGGCGGGATCGGGGATTGCCTTTGGGCATACAGATCGTGGCGCCCCATTTCCGCGAGGATCTTCTGTATCGGGCGGCGCTGGCGATGGAGGAGGCTGTGGAATATGAAATATGAAATGATCGTGGGCCTGGAGGTTCACGTGGAACTGAAAACACGCACCAAGATCTTCTGCTCCTGTCGGACCGATTACGGAGCGGCACCCAATACGCAGGTGTGCCCCATCTGTCTCGGTATGCCGGGAACCTTGCCGGTATTGAACCGCCGTGCGGTGGAATTGGGCGTGATTGCCGGTACCGTTACCCATTGCGATATCGCTATGGTGTCCCGCTTTGACCGTAAGAATTATTTTTATCCCGATCTGCCCAAGGGATATCAGATTACCCAGCACGATCAGCCCCTGTGCCGGGACGGTTACGTAAAGATTTCCACGGAAGAAGGCACGAAGAAAATCGGCATCCACCAGATCCATCTGGAGGAGGATGCAGGCAAATCCCTCCACGGGGAGGACGGTACCCGCGTCGATTACAATCGGGCGGGCGTGCCGCTGATCGAGATCGTGTCGGAGCCGGATATCCGCTCCCCCGAGGAAGCGAAGGCCTATCTGACGGCACTAAGGGAGAGGCTTGTGTATGCGGACGTGTCCGATTGCAAAATGAACGAAGGATCTATGCGGTGTGACGTGAATCTGTCCGTGCGCCCGGTGGGCGCGGAGAATTTCGGTACCCGCACGGAGATCAAAAATATCAACTCCATCGCCTTTGTGGGACGGGCCATTGCTTATGAATTCGCCCGCCAGGTGAAGATCTTGGAGGAGGGGGGCGAGGTGCATCCCCAGACCCGTCGGTACGACGAGGACAACGACTGCACCGTTTTGATGCGGGAAAAGGAGAGCGAAGCGGATTATCGCTATTTCCCCGAGCCGGATCTGCCTCCCCTTGCTCTCAGCCGGGCAGACGTTGCCCGGGCTGCACAGGATTTGCCCCTGATGCCCGACAAGCGTCGGATTGCCTATCGCGGACTTGGCCTAAGCGAGGATTACGCCCGTATTCTGACGGAAACGAGAGAGCGCTCCGATTATTTTGAGACGGCGCTGTCCCACACCCATCATCCCCGTGTGGCGGCTAATTTGCTGATCGGTGAAATTTTGCCCCGCACCGGGGTTGCCCCCATTGCGCTGCCGCCCGAGTCTCTGGGGGAGATTGCCGATATGGCGGGAGAGAAGCAGATCAGTACTGCCTCGGCCCGGCGGCTGATTCCTCTTTGCGAGGATGGCCGATCCGTTGCCGATACGGCACGGGCGGAGAATATGATGCTGATCACCGACGAGGCGGAGATTGAGGCGATGATAGAGCAGGCGCTGTCGGAAAATCCCGACGTGGCCCAGCAGCTGGCGGCAGGTAACAGAAAGCTTCTTCCTATGTTGATGGGTGCCGTAATGCGGATCAGCTGCGGCCGTGCGGATCCCCGTATTACTCAGACGCTTGTCGACCGTGTGGCGGAAAAATACTGAATCTGCCTTGCATAAGACGGCAAAATGTGGTATAATCCTTGATATATTTTTATTTCTCCCATTTCCCTCGGCCATGGATGCCGGAAAGGACAGTAACTTATGAAGGAAATTGCAGTAATCGGCTTCGGCGTGGTAGGCGGCGGTGTCGTTTCTTTGATTGACGAATGCGCGTCCCACGTAAGCGAAGCGGTGGGCGAGGACGTTCACGTAAAATATATTCTGGATTTGCGGGATTTTCCCGATTCCCCCTACGGCGATCGGGTGATCCACGATGCGGAGACGATCTTTGCCGATCCTGAAGTTTCCCTCATTGTGGAGACGATGGGCGGCGTTCATCCTGCCCTGGAGTTTTCCTCTCGGGCACTGGCCTGCAGCAAGCACGTGGTTACCTCCAATAAGGAATTGGTGGCTAAGCACGGTGCGGAATTGATGGCTCTTGCCAAGGAAAAGGGCGTGGGGTATCTGTATGAGGCCAGCGTGGGCGGCGGTGTTCCCCTGATCCGTTCCATGCGTACCAGCCTGGCCGGCGATCGGATCGATTCCGTCAGCGGTATTCTGAACGGTACCACCAACTACATTCTCACCCGTATGCGGGACGGCGGCATCTCCTTTGAGGAGGCGCTCTCCGAGGCGCAGCAGCTGGGTTATGCGGAAAAGGATCCCTCGGCGGATATCCACGGATTTGACGCCCAGCGGAAGATCATGATCCTGTGCGCTGTGGCAACCGGCTATATCGTAGAGGAAAGCAAAGTATATACGGAAACCATGTCCAAGGTGACGGTGGAGGACATCGAGGCGGCACGCCGCCTGGGCGGTGCCGTCCGTCTGATCGGCTCCTTCCGCCGGGAGGATTCGGGCGTGGCGATCTCGGTCTGCCCCCGTATTGTACCCGGAAATAATCCTCTTTCGGGCATCAACGACGTGTATAACGGTATGTCCGTTACCAGCCGCCTTACAGGCGACGTAATGTACTACGGCCGCGGTGCCGGTCG
The DNA here is from genome assembly GCA_045129535.1 of Eubacteriales bacterium. GTDB lineage: Bacteria > Bacillota > Clostridia > Oscillospirales > CAG-272 > SIG701. Next base: position 7,433 of record JBGVJO010000359.1, on the reverse strand, counting down.
GTATCCCACGGCGGGTGCCGTGATCGCCGACGTGATCGCTGCGCTGAATGGGGCATATAAGATGGAATCCCATCGTACCTGGGAGGCAGCGCCGGCAGATTTCGTGTGTGATTTTGCCGACAGCCATAGCCGGGTGTACGTCCGTGTGTCCGGTGCCACCCGCGGGGAAGTTCTGGACAGTGCAAGTCTGCTTCTCGGTGACGTGGAGATCCCCGACGGTACGCCGGAGGGAAAGGTGGAATTCATTACCGGTATCCTTCCCGAAAAGCTGATCGCCGAGGCCATTGGCAAGTTGCCGGGCAAGGTGGAGGCTGCTCTCCGTTTTCTTATCTGACGGATACTGTCAAACGGCGTCCTTTTGCGTATGATAGTAGCGGAGGGATGGCGAATGACAAAAATAATATATCCCCATCGGCTGCGGGCGATCCGTGTCCGTGAGGATATGGTACTGATTACAACAAAAAACGACCCGGGTGGGGCGTGGGAAGATATGTTGCTCTGTGGGGACGAAGGGCTTCTTTTGGGAAATCCGACAAGCGGATGGCTGAGCCTGGCCGTTCCCGCATCATCGGTGAGGGAAATCTTTCCCGGTGAAGCTTCGGTGATCACTCCCGTGCGGGTGATCGACGTTTACGGCATGGAGATGCGGGGCATGTGTGCCCCCCTTCTTCAGACACTGGAGGATATGAAGCAAAAAGTGTTGGGCGTGTCCCTCAGCACCCAGCGCCTGAGCGCGGCGGTGCAGGGAGAGGGCCCCGATCTGTCCGTCCTGTGCAGCCGATTTCCTATGGAAATATAAAGGGACTGCCTGCGGCAGTCCCTTTGTATGAGAGGTTAATCCACGCATCCCGACAGGGCGGCACCGATAACCGTGCCGAACTGGGAGCGTTTCGGAATGATAAAGTTCATATCGAACATCTTGTTCAAGGTGCCGAATACCTCCGGCGCCCGCTCCACGGTGGTCAGATTGCCCGTGAGGACCACGTCCCGCAAGCCGTGATTCCGTGCGGCGAATACGGATACCATACCGATGGTCTCAAAGACCAGATTGATTACGCCGAGGGCGATATCCGCTTTGGTGGCGATGTCGCTGACGTTGCCGAAATTGGAGGCGGTCATGGTGTCGGAGAAGCCGGGGACGATGTCGGCCTTGGTCAGATCGTTGATCTTCAGATCGATGTGGGACAAATTGCCGTCCTTGGCCAGGTTTTCAATATGTTCGATATTGTCCATGCCCAGCATCTTCTTGGACAAACCGAGAAGCGTACCGCCGCCCACGCCGGTGCCGCCCAGATATTCGGGCTCGTTGCCGCGGCGGGCGTGCACGAGGGCTGTACCCGTACCCAAGCTGGCCACGATGGCACGGTCCAAACCGGACAGATAGAGGCCGCCCAGGCCGATGCAGCGGAACTCCTCCGTTACTTCGCAGGGCAGGGAATAGATGGGCTTCGTTACGTAAGACGAGCCTACTCCGGTGATCATCACCTTTTCAATATCAGACAGGGCCAGGTTGTTCTGATCGGTGAACTTACCGAAGGCGCCGTATATGGACGTAATGGGATCGGTGGCGCGGACGAAGAGTGGCTCGATCAGATTACGCTTGCCGTCCGTTAGATCGAATCCGCCGATTTTCGTGGTGCTTCCGCCCACGTCAATACCGATAATAACACGGGAACTCATAGTATCCTCCCATAGCTGTACATGTTTCCCGTTTATTGTATCATATTTTTTTCTCAATTACAATAGTATTAAAAAATACGTATTTTGCGAGGTTCTTATGGAAAATCCGATGAAAGACACGCTGCTGTCCAAAAAACTGTTCGTCTTCGATATGGACGGTACCATCTACCTGGGCGGCATCCCCTTTGATTTTGCCATTCGCTGTATCCGCCATCTGCGGGAAAGCGGCCGACGCGTTTTGTTCTTCACCAACAACGCATCCCATTCCCAGGAATTTTACTATGCCAAACTGGGCCGGTTGGGCTTCGATCCCCAGCCCGGCGAGATTATGTCCTCCGGTGACGTGACGGCGGCGTTTCTGACGCGCAACCGCCCCGGCAAGAAGGTGTATCTTGTGGGTACGCCCGAATTGTGGGACGAATTCCGGCGGGCCGGCGTTCCCATGATCTGCGACCGGGACGGCGTGCTCACCGAGCCTGACGGCAAGCCTGATATCGTGGTCACCAGCTTCGATACCACCCTTACCTATGAGAAGCTGACCAACGCCTGCACCTTTATCCGCGAGGGCGCGGAGTATCTCTCCACCCATCCGGACTACAATTGTCCCACCGAGACCGGCTTCATCCCCGACAGCGGCGCCATCGCCGCGGCGGTTACCGCCTCCACCGGCGCAACACCCACCTATTTTGGCAAGCCTTACCGTGAAACGGTGGAGATGATCTCCGAGATCACCGGCGTGGCAAGGGAGGATATGTGCATCTTCGGCGACCGTCTGTACACGGATATTGCCACCGGCAAAAAGCACGGCATCACGGCAGTGCTGGTGCTGTCCGGCGAAACGAAGCAGGCAGATGTGGATGCGGCGCAGCCCGAGGAGCGCCCCGATATGATCTTCGGCGACTTGGGCGACGTGGATGCCCTTATGTTCGGCTGAATCAGGTAAGGATATCCTCCGGGGTAATCCCGCAGGGGATGGCCGTTACCGTGTCTGCGATGGCGGCGGCTGCCCACACGGCCGTGCGCTTTGCCTCCGTCAGGGAATTGCCGCAGGATCCGATCTCCAAAATCAGGGATCCGCTGGCGTGCTGCTGGTTGAAGCCCGCACCCCTAAGATTGACGGCACGGCACAGACTGTCGGAAACCTCCGCTAATTCTCTTTGAATCTTCAAAGCAAAATTCAGATTATCACGCCAGTCGGGATGATTGGCGCCTTTGAAATCCGTTCCCGCAACGATCATGAATTGGGCGGTGTCCGCCCCGTTTACTTTCGTTATGGGGCGGATTTTCGTTTTGTCCGCCCGTATGATGGAGTCCCGGTGCACGTCCAGCACGATGCGGATGGAGGGGTGCGCCGCCAGATATTTCCTGACGGCCGCCGACGACAGAGTGTAGGCGTCGGAATAGGATTCCCGGTCAAACATGTCCGTGCAGTGCAGGGTGGGAATGCCGGCGGCTTCAAAGACGTCCGCCATCACGGCGCCCACCGCCACCACGTTCCCTCCGATATCCGTGGTTCGGAAGGATTCCCCCGACGTGTAGAGTGCTTGTCCTTCTTCGGCGTAGGATTCCGTGCCGTGGGTATGAAGAATCAGTATGTAGGGCTCCTCCGTTCCGCCGTAGAGCTTTTGCCATTCGGCGAAATCCTCAAAGGGCAAGGGGGCGGCCAGCAGAGCCGCCCCATCCGGGGAGTACGTGGTTTCGTTGGAGAAGGTGAACAGATCCGAACAGCTCAGATCCGCCGCTTCTATGGGATAGCCCACCGCCGTGCCCGCCTCGGGCGGGGAATCCCCGGAAACGGGCGGGGGCGTGGGCAGCGGGGTGATTTCCTCCTCCGTAGGGAAAGGGAATCGCTCGTCAGAGAGGATGCGGGGCGCGTCCCACACGAAATATGCCTGTCCCAGCATGGCCCGATTGGCCATAGCCGGTATCTGCTCCCGTAAGGAAAAACGCCCGCACCACTCCAGGGCGGTGAGGAAGATTACCGTTACGGATACGATGCAGGACAGGGCGCAGAAGAAGGTGAGAATGCCCCGGATGCCGCTTCGTTTTTTCTGCTTCGATGCGGGCGGTGCCGCAGGCGGTACGTATACTACCGGGAGAAGATCGTTTTTCGGTTCTGTCATGGACGTGCTCCTTTTGTATTCCTTTTTTCACTGCCATATATATGCCGCCGTGCCGACGGATATGCCTTACAGCAGAAGGGGCGTCAGTGCCCGGTTGATGGCCCCGCTGAGTAGCTCCGCCACGGAGGCGGCGATCACGTCGCTTTCTTTGGGAGATACGATGAATGTGCGGTCGTTGTTTAGAACCTGCCGCAAATCCTCGGACGGATGATCGATGCCTGCCCGCTCCAACGCATCCCATACCAGTGTGGCGGAATCCACCACGGTGGGGACGCCTACGGCGATGACGGGAATGCCCATTTCCTCCCTCGTGATGGGGGTGCGGCAGCTGCCGAGGCCCGACCCCGGGCGGATGCCCGTGTCGGATATCTGAACGGTGGTTCCCAGACGGGAGGTGGAACGTGCCGCCAAAGCATCCACGGCTACGATGGCATCCGCCCCGGCGGCTTTTGACGCCTCCGCAATCAGAGCGGCGGCCTCAAAGCCGGTTTGCCCCAATACTCCCGGCGAAAAAGCGGAAACCCGCACGCAATCCAACAGGGAGAGAAGATGTTCCTCCTCTCTTGCGTGGTTGGTGACCGTCACCAGATCCGCCGTGCGGGGCCCGATGGAATCGGGGGTGATGAACCGGTTGCCCAGTCCGGCCACCAAAATCCCCGTCTCCTTGCCCGGTGCCCGCCCCAGCGCGTCTGCCAGAAACTGACGGAGCAACTCCGCCACCGCCTTTTGGGCCTGCAGGGATTCCTTTCTGTCAAACAACCAGATTTTCCCGCAGTGCAGCGTGGCGTAGCGCCCCGGGGAGCGGCCGCTGCTTTCTTCATCCGCACCCGGGCGGATATGCATCTCCTCGGCGGAGATTCCGTGAATGATGCGGGAATGGACGGGGACAGCTGCTTTTCCGTGGGGCGGCAAGGATTCGCAGGCCAGATCGGTGCGGCACATGGCTGAATTCATTGGGAGTTCCTCTGCTTTCATATTTCATAATAAAATAGGCTTAGTGGCAATCCGTGCCCGTACTTCGGCGTACAAGGCAGGAGTGCTCTTGCTTTACTGTCTAAAATGCCCAAAATCCGTAAAAATAATTGTGCATCTGTCCAAAAGTCGTTTCGGGAATGCAATAGGTCATTGATTCCCGGACGCAAAAGTGTTATAATGAAACGAATTATGGGCACGTGTTTCCACTTATCCGTGCCCGTGTGCAAACTACACGAGGAGGATGTTTCCACTACTATGAAAAGAATGATATCTCTGATGCTCTGCGCCGTAATGCTTCTGGGCGTGCTTTCTGCGTGTACCACGCTGGAAGAGGGCGATAAGGGCATGGTGATCAATGTGTATATTGCTACCGAGCTGTTCGATTTTGATCCTGCCCGTCACTTCAATGATGACGCTATGGTTAAGATCTATGACCTGGTATACGAAGGTCTGACCGATCTGGACGAGAACGGCAAATGGAAAAAGGCTTTGATGAAGGAATACGAGATCATCGGCAACGATGAGGACGGCTATTCCATGCTCATCACTTTGAACAATACCCGCTGGAGCGACGGCCGTACCGTACAGGCTGCCGACTTCGTATATGCCTGGAAGCGCATCCTCTCCGTGGATTACCACAGTGAGGCGGCTCCCCTTCTGTATGACGTGAAGAACGCATACGAGGTTAAGCAGGGCGACGTTTCCATCGACGACGTGGGCATTGCCGCCGTTGATACGTACGTAATCCAGGTGGATTTCGTTTCCAAGATCAACGTGGACAACTTCTTCCAGAAGCTGGCCAGCCCCGCACTGGTTCCTCTGCGTGAGGATATTGTGGACCGCGATACCTACTGGGCAACCCAGACCGCAACTATCGCCACCAACGGTCCCTTCGCTATTAAGGAAATCAACAAGGGCGGCTTGCTTCGTCTGGAGCGTTCCGCACAGTACTACCTGAATCCCGAGGCGGAGAATCAGGCGCTGGATACGTACGTTATCCCCTACAGACTGATGAACGACTATTCCGTCACCGACGTGATGGCAGACTTTGAGGCAGGCAAGCTGTTCTACGTAGCAGAGATTCCGCTGGCTTCCCGTGAGGCCTATAAGAAGGAAGCGGAAGTTACCGATCTGCTCGCTACCCACACCTACTGCTTCAACACCAATAACGAACTGTTCAAGGATGCCCGCGTGCGCCGTGCACTCTCTATGGCTTTGGACAGAAACGAGATCGTAAATATCGTTACCTTTGCTAAGCCCGCAACCGGACTTCTCCCCGAGAAGATGTTTGATACCACCGCGAAGACCGGCTTCCGCGAGGAGGGTGAGGATCTGATCGCTTCCACCGCCGACGTAGCCGGTGCAAAGGCACTGCTGCAGCAGGCAGGCGTAAAGAGCGGCTCCTTCCGCATCGCCATTCGCCCGAATGAGGTGGATCGCGCCGTTGCCGAGTACGTTAAGGGCGTGTGGGAGTCCCTGGGCTTCAAGATTACCGTTGAGGAAATCAAGCCCAAGAAGCTGATCGACTACGAGCGCGCTTACGCCGACACCTTTACCGTTAAGTACCAGACCGGTGATTTTGACGTAATTGCCATCGATGCACAGATGCTTTCCCCCGATCCCTTCACCGCACTGGCTCCCTTTGCGGCAGCATTCTCCGGAAACGGTGTAGATATGAACTCCGCCAACTACGATTTGTATCCCCACGTTACCGGCTATAACAGCGAGGCCTACAACAACCTGATCGCTTCTGCTTACGCCGAGAAGGATGCCGCTGCCAAAGCAGCTATTCTCCACGAGGCAGAGAAGATGCTGATGGAGGATATGCCCATCGTTCCTCTGTTCTTCATGCAGGATGCCTACCTGATTCACGACGATCTGTCCGGATATAAGTCCTCTTATTTCGGCAGCCGTGATTTCAAGCGCATGAAGCTGAAGAATTATACTGAGTATCTGCCCAAGGAAACCGCGGCACCTCAGGAGTAATTTCGTTTCTTGATTTTATGGATCGGGAGGCACTGTGCCTCCCGATTTTCATCGCTTTGATGTAATAGGAGGAGTATAGTATGCCGGCACCGCTCCATGATAAAAATGAAATAAAGATCTTTACTCTGTTTCTTTTGGACAAGATTGGCTACCCGCTGGACTATAATAATATTGCCTCCATCGTTGTGCAGGATGGCGTCGTGCGGTATTTTGATTTCGCCGACTGCTTCTTCCAGCTTCTGGATGCGGGGCACATCTGCCGCGCAGAGGATGCGGATACGCAATTGAGCCTGGATGGCTCGGCGGGTGAGGAGCAAGAGGAAAAGTACGTCATCACCGATACGGGCCGGCAGGTCGCCCGGGTGTTGGGGGATAAGCTGATGCTCCGTGTACGGGAGCAGGGCATTCGCAGTGCACTCCGTCATCTCTCCCTGCAGAAGCTGGGGGCCGTTATCGATCAGAGCTACGAGCCGGACGGAGACGGCTACGCCTACCGCTGTTCCATTAAAGATCCGCAGGGCGAGGTTCTGTCCGTTCACGTCCGTCTGGATAACAAATGGCAGTTGGATCGGGTGCTGAAGAATTTTGCAGACCGTCCCGACGTGATCTATCGGGGCATCCTGGCGCTCCTCAACGGAGACGTAAACTATATTTTTGAATAATTTAATT
>JBGVJO010000358.1:0-1673 GCA_045129535.1 Eubacteriales bacterium | reverse complement strand
GATTCCTGCGCCTAAGGCTGCCGCAACCGGCTCTTCAATCAAATACGTGCGCTTGGCGCCTGCCTGTACGGCTGCATCCCATACGGCACGGGTTTCCACTTCCGTGATACCGCTGGGAACGCATATGGCTACGCGCGGCTTGAATATCAACGACGGACCGCATACGCGGCGGATAAAATGCTGAAGCATTCGAAGCGTCACTTCATACTGGCTGATTGCGCCGTCGCGCAGAGGACGGATCGCCGTAATATTGCCGGGTGTACGGCCAAGCATTTCCTGGGCGGCACGTCCGACTTTCAATATTTTATCTGTATTTCGATCAATGGCAACAACGGAAGGCTCTTTCAAGACGATGCCTTTACCTTTTACGTAGACAAGAACCGTTGCGGTACCAAGATCGATTCCAATATCTTTTCCCATTCAATCCAACCATTTCCGCCCATAATCTGCATTACAGGCAATTCATTACTGGGCAAAACATTACTATTCAACATATATTATATCGGATAATCCCTGCTTTTGCAATGGATACGCGGATATTTTATCACAAAAACTGTGTAAATTTGATATCTTCCGCATCAATTTGCGGATATAGGGGAAAATATTGGATTGTCAGCTTATTGTCCATCTGTTGTGCGTATAAAACATATGAGTGTCGAAGAATGTAGTTAAAGGTCTATACGCCCCGTATCTATTGACTCGCCCTCCAATAAATGGTATAATCGCATTGTGTAATGATGTTTCATGAATGCCATAAGGAGATCGCACGATGAGTAAAAATACTATGCGGCAAAGGAGTCATTGGAGTGTGATTTTGGCCAAGACCTTTAACGCGGTGATGGGCACGTTATGAAAGTCACAGATATTCTTGCAGCAAATGTGCGCGAGACAGAATCTGCAAAGGAAAAAAGCAGACGTCTGATCGATGGAATACTCCATGAGACGGCGCGTACAATTCCAAAGGATTCTACCCTGCCCGATGCGATCCAAACGTACACTGCCGTTATGGGGAAAGACATCTGCACGCCTGAGTTTATACGATTTTGCGAGCATCTGTGTGGAGATAACCGTCAGGTTTCTTATGAAGATTTCCTTCCGGAGCCTGCCCGAATCGGTGCAGATCCGCCTATATCCCGAATAGCTTATCAAAAGAATCCCTATTCCGATCGTGCGTTTACACGGCTCACCGATACCATATGCAGCGTGGATGCTGTATGCCTTCCCACAACCGCCTCTGTGTGCGAGGAAATTTACTACGGCCGGTGCACACACTGTATTTTGCCGATTTACTCCTCCGCGGACGGTATACTTACCGCATTTACAAAGCTGATTGATAAATATGACCTGGTCATAAACGCCGCCTGCGACGTTTCTCTGCCAGACGGAGATTCCATTATGCGGTTCGCTCTTTTACGGCACAAACTATCTCTGCCGACCGCCGATCCCTGTTATGTGCAAATCAATGCCGTGTTGCCCCCGTCCGCCAGCCTGGCGATGCTCCTGGGTGCTTGTGAATCGATCGGTGCATCCGTTTCGGAGATGATCACGAACCCACTTGCCTATACGACGTCAAACGTGTCTTATACGATCCGACTTCGTGTCCCCCTTAAGCGTCTTACTGTGCTGCTCGTATTTTTGCGATCCGTACTGGACAATTACACCCTCGAGGGTAT
>JBGVJO010000357.1:0-2216 GCA_045129535.1 Eubacteriales bacterium | reverse complement strand
CAAAACTATGTCCCCCTCCATGGACATTCTGATCTCCAGCAATCTGGAGCGCCTTCTGTTTTTGTTGGGCGGCAGCGAAATGACCGCGGACTGCATGGCACAGCTGAGCGAAAACGGCAAATACACCGCACCCGCTTCCGTGATGGAGAAGCTGCGTGAGGTCTTTGCGGGCTTCTACTGCACTGAGGAGGAAACCGCATCGGTGATCCGCTCCTCCTTTGCTGACCGCAAGTATCTGTGCGACACCCACACCGCCGTCGGTCTTGGCGCTGCCGAGAAATACCGCCGCGAAACCGGCGACGAGCGGCCTATCATCCTTGCCTCCACCGCCAGCCCCTACAAATTCCCCGCTGACGTACTCAAGTCCCTGGGCAAGGATCCCGCCACCGACGAACCGGCAGAGTTGTTGAACGCCCTCCACGAGGTGAGCGGCACGGCGATCCCCGAGCCCCTGGCACAGACTCTGACCCTGCCCGTTCGCTTCACCAAAACCGTGGATCCCGCCGATATGGCATCGGTTATCTTTGAATAATAATCCATAGAAAAGATGCCGCCTTGCGGCGGCATCTTTTGCGACTTAAAGAGATTTGGGCTTGAAGGTGGCACATACGGTCTCCCCGGATGTGCTGGCATAGCTGGGACCCACCGCGATGCGATTGGCGGCGCAGTAGCTGTCGCCGTCGTGAAAAGCACAATTTTTCACGTCACACGCCACACCCTTCAAATGCTTACCTGTCTTCTCTGCCGTATTCTTTGTATCCATATGCTTTACTCGCTTTCTGTTCTTTGGGGACAGAAAATATTCTCTCCCACCGTTGTGGGATCATACTATGAAAGGATTTCCGCCCGGGCGGACACGGATATGTTATGTCACTGTTTTCCATAGCCGATTTGCACCTCTCTCTGTCCACCGACAAGCCGATGGACAAATTCGGCTCCCGCTGGAAATCCCACGCGGAAAAAATTGAAAAAAACTGGCGTGCCATCGTGTCGCCTGCAGACACCGTGGTGATCCCCGGCGATATATCCTGGGGAATGTCCCTTGAGGAATCCCGGGCGGATCTGGCATTCATTGATTCCCTGCCGGGCAAAAAACTGATCGGCAAAGGAAACCACGATTACTGGTGGTCCACCATGACCAAAATGAAAGCGTTCACGGAGGCCGAAGGATTCTCAAGTATCGATTTCCTCTATAACAATGCATTCGTGTGCGAGGATTACATCGTATGCGGCACACGTGGATGGTACGTGGAGGAGCGCTTGCAAAACGAGCGCGACAACGCAGACTATGCGAAGATCGTGGCCCGTGAGGCAGCCCGTCTTCGTCTGAGCCTGAATGAAGCGGTATCTCTGCAAGGAGATACGCCCAAGCCGATCCTTGTCTACCTTCACTTCCCGCCGGTGTTCCGATCCTTCGTTTGCCGGGAACTGGTGGACGTAATGCATGAGTACGCTGTCCGCAACTGCTATTTCGGGCACATACACGGCGTGTACAGCGTTCCCCGCACCACGGATTTCGAGGGGATTTCCATGACGATGATCTCTGCGGATTTTCTGGATTTCGTGCCAATGATCACTATGCCCTGCGATTATTGAGGTTTTTGGGCGAATTTCCCATTTTTTCTTTGACTAATTCGGTATATTTTTCAGTTTTGACATTGACAGAACGGATAAAAAATTATAAAATATAAAGAGATATGATTTTGGAGGAATAAATAACCATGAGCTTGAAAAAATCCGAGCTTATCGAGAAAAATCTCTATGAGCTTACTTTTGACGTAGATCGCGCCACCTTTGACGCTGCCGTTGATAAGGCATACCGCCGCAGCGCAAAGAATATCAACATCCCCGGCTTCCGCCGCGGTAAGGCTCCCCGTTCTATCATCGAGAAGATGTACGGCAAGGGCGTATTCTACGAAGATGCTATCAACGACATCATCCCCGCCGCTTACACCGAAGCTGCTAAGGAATCCGCACTGGAGATCGTTAGCCAGCCCGAGTTCGATGTAGAGACCATCGACGACAACGGTGTTGTACTGAAGGCAAAGGTATACGTAAAGCCTGAGGTTAAGATCGAGAACTACCTCGGCATCGAGGCTACCCGCACTCTGGCTCCCACCACCGATGCAGACGTGGATGCGGAAATTGAAAAGGTTCGCGCACGCAACTCCCGTATGATCGACGTAACCGACCGCGCCGCTCAGATGGACGATATT
>JBGVJO010000356.1:0-1249 GCA_045129535.1 Eubacteriales bacterium | reverse complement strand
TCATATTTTACAATTGCATAATTTTATTACACAATTGCATAATCCCATTATGTGTCCAATTTTAGCTGATTATCCAAAATGACGCTGGTGGAGCTGGTTACGCTCAGATCGATCTGGGCTTTGACGTCGGTTTTGAACAGTTCGTCCGCCAAAACCGCACCGGCCACCTTCATTTTTACCCCCATATCGGTGCTGTCGCCGAACTCCAGAAGGAAACGGCCATCCGCAACCATGGACAGATTCCGGGGGTTGCGCAGATCCACAGACGTAATCCTCTCGCGAAGGGATGATTCCAAAAGCATGGCGAGAGATTCCCGTATCTGCCGCATATGCTTTTCCTCACGGAAGGAGATCACACGCCCTGCCATTGCCGATTCCACGGCAGGTATACGGAGGTGAATCAGATCAAGACTTTCGATTGCCTCCGGGCCGATCCGATCCAGCACGCGCAGGGTGGCACTCAGCGCACGGGTTTCTCCGTAAATTTCCGTATAGAACACCGCCCTGTCCTCCGTGACCGCCATACGGATCGTGGAGGGAGCTTCTCTCGTAACGTCCAGGCTCTGCACGTAGGGATACCGGAGTGTGACTGCATTCTCCACTACACGGGAGCTGAAGGAATACAGATTGGCACCTTCCTTTACGCCGGCGGCGTGCAGTATATCCTCAGCGGCGTACCGCTCCGTTCCCGTCACATCGATATCGTGGATCACGTACATCAGCTTGTACACCGTAGCCATAGCACATCCCGCAAACACACAGGTCAGAAGCACAGCTGATACGGTTCGGCGTACCTGGTGAGTGATCTTTCGCCGTTGCGCCAGCCGATAAGCGGCCAGTTTTTTCGCATCCCGTTCCTTCTGGCTGATGAAGATTTCATCGGTGTTCATGGCCGGATCCGGCGCACTGCTGCGGCTTGTCCCTGCTCCGCCCGGCGGATGATGGGGCCGCTTTGCGGTGTGGGACTTCTGCCCACCTCCGCGGATTCCTTCATGGGAGGAGGATTTCGGTCTTACACCGGCTGCAGGGGCAGCACCGGCCGCGGCATACGCATAGGCACGCTCCCGCTTCTCCTTGGACCTTTCCGCCGATCGGGTCAGCGATTCACGGACACGGTAGGTGGATTGGGACTCCGGCGTCTTGTCCTTCATGCCGTACAGTATTTCCGCTTCGCGGATCTTCTGTGACAAACCGCCGTCCGGCTCAATCCGCCGGGTACGGATGGGCACGGCATCGTCCCCGTATATCT
>JBGVJO010000355.1:0-1380 GCA_045129535.1 Eubacteriales bacterium | reverse complement strand
AAAATCTCAATCGTGCCGTCCTCCAGGGAGTTCCCTGCCCCTCTTTGGCGGAGCATCTGGATCATCATATTATCCGTGGACTTATAAATGAAGGGGCGCATGACCTTCTGGCCGTTGACCAGATAGGTGCCGTCCTCATCCTTTGCGGCGGCCGCATCGGCCACTTCCCAAATGAAATCCCAGGTGAGGACATCGGGCACGGTATAGCCCAGCTTTTCCACGTAGGTTTTATTGATATAGCATGCCTCGGTGGAGCGCATAAAAGGAATCGCGTAATACGCGCCGTCGAGCACACATTCCGTAAGGAACTGGGGAACGATCTCCTCTGCCGTGGGAGAATCAAATTTCACCTCGGATCCGCCCAGGCCGTATTTCTCGTCCGCGAACAAAGTATCCAGCGGCACAACGATATTCTTACCCGTTCGGTACGTGGCAATATGATCGGGATAGGTAATGCACACGTTGGGGGTGGTCTTTGTGGCGATATTGGTGATTACGTCGTTGTAGATCTTGCCGTAATCCGTATACAGGCGAAGATTGACACGGATATTGGGATAGAGGGCCTGAAAGTCCTCGATGGCCTTTTTATAGATACGGGTCTGCTGGATATTGGTATCGTTTTTTGCCCAAAAGGTAATTTCGTACTCCCTCGTCATATCCAATTCGTCGGGCATAACGAAGGGCTCCATCGCACGGGAGCCGTGGCATCCGTACAGGGAGGGGGCGAGAAGCACGATCGCCAGTAACAGGCACAAAACTCGCAGAATTCTCATCCTTTGGTACCTCCGCTGGCAACGCCTTCCATGATCTTATTACGGAAAATGAGGAACAAAACGATCAGCGGCACGGAGATGGCCACCACCGCCGCCATCATAGCGGGAATGTTTTCGCGACCGAATCCGTTTTCACGGATCTCCTGGATACCGTTGGACAACAGATAATACGCCTCGTCGTCCGTGATCAGTCGGGGCCACACGTAGGAGTTCCAGCACTCGATGACCTTCAGAATCACCACGGTAACCAGGGTGGGTTTGCAGATCGGGATCATAACTTTGAGCAGGTATTTCAAATCCGAGGTGCCGTCCACCTTGGCGGCGTAGTACAATTCGTCGGGCACCTGTGCGAAATTTTCTTTCAGGAGGTACAGATAGAACACGGACATCACCGAGGGCAGAATCAGACCGGCAAAGGTATTACGCAGATCCAGATTGGTGATGGTGGTAAAGTTGGTGATGATCATCATTTCGTTCGGGATCATCATAAGAGAAAGGAACAGAACGAACACCACGTTCTTTCCGCGGAAGTTCAAGCGGGAGAAGGCAAAGGCCGCGGGCACGATGACGATCAGCATCGTTAACGTGGTAATCGCCGTGAACACGG
>JBGVJO010000354.1:0-1416 GCA_045129535.1 Eubacteriales bacterium | reverse complement strand
CAAATCTCGCGTTTCGTACGGGCATCATCTTCTTGACCATCTGCCCACCGATGCTGCCTGCCTGAGCGGAGGTCAGCTGACCGTTGTAGCCCTGGTTGAGGGTGACGCCCACCTCGCCGGCGGCCTCCATCTTGAACTGCTCCAGTGCTTTCTTTGCTTCAGGAACGAGAGTCTTGTTGCTTGCCATAATCATTATTCTCCTACATAATCAAGAATTATCTATATCATCGAGTACGCTCTTGCGTGCTCTGCTATTATTATCTTCTTGCGGCGAATGATTATGAGTGGTAGTTTTTCGCTCTGTTAATATATTATTCATAAAAACAACACATATAGAGGATCGACTCTATATGTGCTGTCATAGGACGTTCTATTCAATGAAACAGTTTTGTTTTTGTCAGTGTTTTGTGCAGTATCAATCCGCACACGCCGGTGGAAAGTATCTCTCCGATGCCCACCGTGAGCATCAGATACCAATACATTTGCTCCTCGCCGTATACGTACTGCAAAACGAATGGCACAATCATCATATTGGAGACGATCGGCGGTAAGACGGCAAGATATTTACTCTTTTTGCGGAGGAAAAACGTACCTACCGCGCCGATCAGGGTGGCAAGCGATCCAAACACGATATCCCACACCAGGGATCCCGTCAGAAAATTGGCCAATATACAACCAATGAACAATCCGGGGATCGCGGCAGGGGTAAATACCGGTAAAACCGTCAATGCTTCCGAAAGACGGATCTGGATGGGGCCGCTGGCCAGATGCAATACGGCAGACAAGCCTGTCAGTATCACGTACAGCGCAGCGACGATGGCGGAATGGGTGATAAAGCGTACTCGATTTTTCATGGGATTCTCCTTTAGTTTTGTTTTAAGTGAGGAAGGTCTCGAACTCACTGGGATACAGTATACCACAAAACCCGGATAAGCGCAATAGTTACAAACAAAAAGCGTGGATAGGCGATGCCTATCCACGCTCGGAAGTTAGGAATTATTTGCAGAAGAAACGGAAGAGGAACGTTACGGTCTGGCTGCGGGTGCAATCTGCATCAGCGCCGAAGGTATTGTCGCCCATACCGTTGGTAATGCCGTTATCTACGGCCCACTCTACTGCGGTTGCGTAGTATGCATCTGCATCTACGTCAACGAAGCCGGCGTCAGCAGCTGCATCGGGTGCACCCAGTGCTCTCCACAGGAAGGTTACGATCTGAGCGCGGCTACACTCAGCGTCGGGAGCAAACTCGGTATCGGAGATACCGTTGGTGATGCCCATCTCTACTGCCCACAGTACTGCATCGTAGTAGTACATATCACGGCTAACGTCCGCGAAAGGCATATCGTTGTAGGTTGCCACAGGACAACCGGCCGCTCTCCACAGGAAGGTTACAACCTGTGCACGGGTACATACCAT
>JBGVJO010000353.1:0-2706 GCA_045129535.1 Eubacteriales bacterium | reverse complement strand
GCGGAGGCAAAACGCCGTGTGTGTGCCTGCGGATTTTTAGGAGCGCCGACACAGATGGAAATGCATCGGAAGTCCATTGATGCCCGGCGGAAGGAATTGTCCTTCGTTTGCTCCGTGTGGGCTTGCGTTTCGTGTGCGAATCACGTGACCGATGAGATGATGCAGAAGCAGGGTATGCGCTTCAGCGACAGTGAAGCGCTGGAGCTGCCTGTAGGAACGGAAGCAATGCAGGGTCGGCCGGTGATCGTTGGCTTGGGCCCGGCAGGAATATTTTGCGGTCTTTTGTTGGCTGAATGCGGCTTTCGTCCCTTGATTCTGGAACGGGGCGGCAGTGTGGATGAGCGCATCGAAGCGGTAGACCGCTTCTCAAGATTGGGTGATTTGGACGTCAGTACCAATATCCAGTTTGGCGCAGGCGGTGCGGGAACGTTTTCGGACGGAAAACTGACTACCCGTATCGGTGACGGTCGCTGCCGGTACGTGCTGGAGCGGCTTTATGAGTTGGGGGCACCGGCAGATATTCTGTGGCAGGCCAAGCCCCACATCGGCACCGATGTGCTGCGTGACGTTATTCGCCGGGCGGATGAGAGAATCCGCGCACTTGGCGGTGAAATTCGCTACCATGCCCGTGCGGAGAAGATCACTTCCACCTCTTTGATGGTAGGTGCGGAGCGGATACCGTTCGGCACGTTGATCCTTGCGGGCGGACACAGTGCACGGGATTTGTATGAGGAACTGATAGCATCCGGCTTCTCCGTGGAAGCCAAGCCCTTCTCGGTCGGCGTGCGTGTGGAGCATTTGCAGAGCGATATCGACTATGCGATGTACGGTGATTATGCAGGAAAATACGGACTGGTTCACGCGGACTACGCCATCTCCCACCGCCACGGTGATCGCGGAGCCTATTCCTTCTGTATGTGTCCCGGCGGTGAGGTAGTCGCTGCTGCGTCAGAAGAAGGCGGCGTGGTGACCAACGGTATGAGCAACCGGGGCAGAGACGGCAGAAATGCCAATTCTGCGATTGCCGTATCCGTACACACGTCCGATTACGGTGGAACGCCGCTGGGGGCCATTGCCTATCAGCGAAATCTGGAGCAGACTGCGTTCCGCGCAGGTGGCAAAAACTATGCCGCACCGTGTCAGACCGTTGGGGATTTTCTGAATGGACGCGTCGGCACGGAAGCAAAACGCATCGTACCCACATACCGGAGCGGAAACGTATGCTATACGGATTTTCATAAAATTTTGCCGGAATACGTATGCTCTATGCTGGAGATGGGCTTCCGCCAGTTTGGAAAGAAAATCCGCGGCTTTGACGCGGCCGACGTTCCTATGACCGGTGTGGAAACGCGCACCTCCGCGCCCGTACGGATTCTTCGGGATGATACGGTTTTGACTGCCTTGCGGTACGAGCGGATCTATCCCTGCGGGGAAGGTGCAGGCTACGCAGGCGGTATTATGAGTGCGGCTGTAGACGGAATACGCGTCGCACAGGCGATTCTTGCCCGATACAAACGTGTCGGTGAGAATCAGTAATGGAGATTGGAAACGGAATCTATGTTATATAGGGACAGGGAATGGATCATACGCGCATCCGCTGATCAGATCAAAGCGGATCCGGTTGTGCGCGCAATTGCTGATTCGCTGGGAATTCTGCTGCCTACGGCACAGCTCCTTGTGAGTCGCGGTTGTCACACGCCCGAGGATGCTCGTCGGTTTCTTTTGAAGCAGACGGAAATGTTCCATAATCCCTTTGATCTCAAGGATATGGACAAAGCGGCCGGGACTCTTTTGGACGCGATTGCAAACGGTGAAAAAATCGCTGTATACGGCGACTATGACGTGGACGGTGTAACCTCGGTTTGCTGTCTGTATCTGTATTTTAAATCACTTGGTGCCGACGTGTGCTACTATATTCCCAGCCGTACAGGCGAGGGATACGGCATGTCCAAGGCGGCACTTTCATCCCTTGCCGATGATGGCGTGACAACCATCGTAACGGTGGATACAGGTGTTACTGCCGTTGCTGAGTCAGAGTATGCCCGCGAGTTGGGCATAACCCTGGTGATCACCGATCATCACGAGTGTGCCAAGCAGTTGCCGGACGCCTGTGCCGTGGTAAACCCCCACCGACCTGATGATACGTATCCCTTTAAGGAGTTGGCCGGTGTTGGTGTCGTATTCAAGCTGCTTTGCGCAATGGAGTCCCTTGCCCATCCGGAGGACCGTCTGGGTGAGTGCGTGCGACGCGTGGCCATGCAATACGGCGATTTGGTTGCTCTGGGAACCATTGCAGACGTTATGCCGATCATCGATGAAAACCGATTGATCGTGGCGCTGGGTTTGCGTATTATCGAATCTTCTCCCCGTGCCGGCATGAAGGCTTTGTTGGATTCTGCCTTCAATGAATCCAAGAGCAGAACGAAAAAGAAGATAACCTCATCTATGGTTGGCTTTACCATCGCTCCCCGCATCAACGCGGCAGGTCGTCTTCGCAGCGCATCTATGGCTGTTGAGTTGTTTTTGGAGAATGATCCGGACAAGGCAGAGCAGTTGGCGTACCGTTTGTGCGACGTGAACCGTGAGCGGCAGAATGAAGAGAACAAGATTGTCGAGCAGGCTTATGCCCGTATTGACAGCGCCCATGATTTCACCAAGGACCCGGTTGTGGTGTTGGCGGATGAGGCGTGGCATCACGGCGTAATC
>JBGVJO010000352.1:0-3411 GCA_045129535.1 Eubacteriales bacterium | reverse complement strand
GTCCATCATCACCGTGACGGTACCGTGCTGTATGCCCGTTTCGATGACACGACAGTCACGGAACACGGATTTGGTTTCCTCGGGCAAAGCGGAGGTGGTAATATCGTAATCCTTGGGCGTGATCCCCCTGAGGGCATCCCGCACGCATCCGCCCACGATAAACGCCTCGTATCCCGCATCCTCCAACATGGACAGCGCCCGGGACACGCCCGCGGGCAATGGCATAGATGGCATCACAGAACATCACTCCTTTCGGCAATCAGCATTTTTTCCAAAGCTTTGGCGGCAAAGCTCAGCGATCGGTCCGACGTTTTCACAAGACACACCTGCCTGCTGGGCTGTGCATCCGACAATTCCAGCACAAACAGATTTC
This sequence comes from Eubacteriales bacterium, assembly GCA_045129535.1. GTDB lineage: Bacteria > Bacillota > Clostridia > Oscillospirales > CAG-272 > SIG701. Next base: position 3,038 of record JBGVJO010000352.1, on the reverse strand, counting down.
GCTGATCCGCCTCATGGCGCACAAAATCCTCGGGCACGAATCCGATACCCAGATCGTTCTTTACCATCGGCAAAATCTGATCCTCCGTGGCCGCCTCGATATCGGGTGTACGGCGAATGCCGTGAGAGAGGAACAATTCCGTATACATCTCGTAGGTTTTGGTGTCCCGCCCCAAACCAATCAGGGGATACCCGGACAATTCCTTAAGAGACAACGGCTTCTGTGCCAGATGGGACAAGGCCTGCCCGCACACGGGAACCTCCCGCACCGTTCGGAGAGGGATTTCTTTCATGTTGGCCCCCGCTCCCGTAGGCGTAGTAACTACGGCAAAATCCACCAGACCGTGTTTCAGCGCATTCAGCGCCTGGGGTGTGGAATGGTTGCTTACGCGGATACGCACACCGGGATGATCGGAGCGAAACTGCTTCAAAACAGGCAAAAGCAAGCATCGCAATGCCACCTCGCTGGCACCGATGGATACCGTGCCTTGACTGAGACTACGATCCAGAGCAATCTCCCTCTCCCCGGCCTCAATGTGCTCCACCGCAATGCGGACGTGCTCATACAGCCGCTCCCCCTCCGGTGTCAGACGCACACCACGGTTGGAGCGGATAAACAGTGCACATCCCAAATCGCTTTCCAAATTCTTGATGGTGCGGGTCACATTGGGCTGATTGCACAACAGCATAGCCGCCGCCTGGGTAAAACTGCGGTACTTGGCCACATAATAAAAGATGCGATAGCTATCGTAATGGATATACATACTTCACCATATAATTCTGATATATCAAAGATGCAAAATATACATTTTACATATACCGATATGTATAGTATAATAGTACCGAAAACAAAAGTCAATGGGAATCGAGGAAAAACACTATGCCGGAAATTCTGGAAACACTCATGCTCATCTGCTTCGGTATGTCCTGGCCGATGAACGTCTACCGTAACTACAAAGCCCGTACCGCCCGGGGAATGAGCTTGCTGTTTATTCTGCTCATCATCAGCGGCTATGTGGCCGGCATCGGTGCAAAAATACTCACCGGAAATTTCACCTACGTGCTGGCGGTGTATGTACTGAATCTTCTGTTTGTCAGTATCAATCTGCTGGTATATGTACGTAACCGCCGTCTGGATCACACATCCGCGCGGTAATATCATAAAACAGCCGTGGCTCACGCACGGCTTTTTTGTTTGCCCAAAACCTTTCCAAAAAACGGATTGTATTTTCCGCCCGGATATGCTATACTTTATATATATGATATTTTTAGGAGGCATTTCCTTTGGCTAAATACAGACAGGGCCGCATCAATGACAGTGTGGCACAGGAAATTTCCATGATTCTCCGGGACGTGAAGGATCCCCGGGTTTCCGACGCTATGATCACCATCACCGGGGCTGACGTGACCCCGGATCTGAAATACGCAAAAATTTACTTCTCTCTTTTCAGCGGAGAGGTAAAGGAAACCTTGCAGGGTCTGCGCTCCGCCGCCGGATTTATCCGCGGCCAGCTGGCTCGCAGACTGAATCTGCGGGTTACCCCGGAATTGACTTTCGCCCATGACACCTCCGTCAGCCACGGCGCTCATATCGCCGAGATTCTGTCCCAGCTGGACATCCCCCAGGATGATCCCGATGAGGCGGAGGATGACGATGCCGAATAATCTCACCCTATCCGCTGTGTCGGACATTTTGTGCCGCGCCCGGCGGGTGCTGATCTTGATCCATCACAATCCCGATGGGGACGCGGCAGGTAGCGCCTTCGCTCTTTCGCAGATGCTGCGTAAAATGGGAAAGATCACCCGTGTGGTCTGTGCCGATCCCATGCCCAAGCGGCTCCGCTTCACCTTGCGGGAGCAAGAGGATTGGGTCTATACGGCGGGGATGGAGTCGGATTACGATCTTCTGTGCGCCGTAGATACGGCCTCTGTGGGACAGTTGGGCACTCTCGGTCATCTGGCGGACAAAATCGGGGTGAGTATCGATCATCACGGCACGGGCGAGGTATTCTGCCCCGCTTTCGTGGATCCTGCGGCATCGGCTGCCGGGGAGATTTTGTTTGATCTGTACCAAATGTGGCGTGAGGAAGGCAAGCTTTCCCCCGACGCGGATATTGCGCGTCTGCTGTATACCGCCATCGTGTCGGATACGGGCAGTTTCAAATATTCCAACACCACGAAAAAGACTATGCTGGCCGCCGCTGAGCTGATGGGTGAGATACAGTCCGCCACCGACGGCGGTGACGATATCCCCATGCTGTGCCATCGCCTGTTCGAGTGCCGCACGATGACGGAATTGCGTGCCCAAAGAGCCGGCATCGATGCGCTCCGCCTGGAGTGCGATGGGCAGCTGGGTATCGTTCTGTTCACCCAGGATATGCTTCAGGAAAACGGCCTGACTATGGAAGATATCGCCAACGTGATCGGGCTGCCCCGCACGGTGGATGGGGTGAAGATCGCCCTGGCCATCAAACAATCCCCGGACGATCCCACCACCTGGCGGATCAGTTCCCGCGCAAACGTGGACGTGGACGTTTCCGCGGTCTGCGCCTCCTTCGGTGGGGGCGGACATAAGCGGGCCGCCGGGTGCAGTATTTGTGTACCGGATGCGGAGACTGCTTTGGCTACAGCCGTTACGGCATTCGGTAAGTTGCTGGCGAATGCGGAGGAGGCTATATGATGGACGTATCGGGTATTGTCGTCGTAAACAAGCACGCCGGCGTCACCTCCAACGATATCGTGATCAAGCTGCGCCGCCTGTTCGGCACGCGGCAGGTAGGCCATACCGGCACGCTGGATCCTATGGCCACGGGGGTATTGCCCGTCCTGATCGGCCGCGCCGTTAAAGCGTCGGAAAATATTACCGCCGAGAATAAGCGATATACGGCTCACCTGAAGCTGGGCATCACCACCGACACGGAAGACACAACCGGTACGGTTTTGAGTAAAACGGATACGTTGCCGAAGGAAGAGGACGTGCTGGCTGTCTGCGCCGCTTTTGTGGGTGATATTCTGCAGACACCTCCTATGTACAGCGCA
>JBGVJO010000351.1:0-2966 GCA_045129535.1 Eubacteriales bacterium | reverse complement strand
TCTGCGTGGGCTCCTTGTACTCGTAGTTGTCACCGGACAGACCTACGATGTACATAGCAAGAACCAGAGCGGCAAAAATGGAAGCGGCAACGATAGTGCCCTTCGCCAGCTTCTTCTGCTTGTCTGCGGCCTTGGACTTGCCAAGGAAAGTGTCGGAGCTGCCGCCGGAGATAGCACCGGACAGACCTCTGCCCTTGCCTTCCTGCAGAACGACCAGCACGACCAGCGCAACGGATACGATAATCAGAATAATACCGAGAACAGTCATCATAATAAACCTCCACGCCGGTCAGGCCGGCTTCATAATACAGCGACGGGGTATCTCCCCTCGCATGGTAATCAGTAAAAAATCAGATGCTTCATTATTGTATCACAAGCGGACACGCTTTGCAATAGGTTTTTTGGGATTTTTTCATTCTTTTCAAAGAAAAGGTGGAAAATTTCCGCTCCTTCACCGTCTGAGACAGCCGAACACCACATTTCGCAGAGCCGCCATCACCCGTTCCTCGTGGGCGTTCATCACGTGCTGGGCGTAAACCACCGCCGTGTGGGAGGCGGGATCCACGTACACGGCACTGCCGGCGGCACCGCCCCAGCCGAATTCTCCCAAAGGAGCAAGGGATCCGGACACACCGGGCTCTGTATGAACGGCCACGCCGAAGCCGTAATTCCGTCCCTCCATGCCTTCCCAGGTGAAGGATCTTGCCTGGGTGGGCGTCAGGCCGCCCTGCCCCATCAGCTCCACCGTGGCGGCGGAAAGGATCCGCACGCCATTCGCACCCACGCCGCCGCAGGCCAGCATATCGGCGAAGCGGATATAGTCCTCCACCGTGGAGACCATACCGCCGCCGCCACCGTCGTACTCCTCCCCGAAAATAAAGGGATTAACAAGTTCGATCTCGTGGGGCTTCTTCGTTACGTCGTTGAAGCGGTACTGCTTTGCCATATCGGAGGTATCCGCCCCCGCGTGGAAGGAGGAATGCTCCATTCCCAAGGGCCGGAAGATGGTTTTATCCACGTATTCCCCGAAGCGCACGCCGGAGACTACCTCCACAAGAGCGCCCAGCACGTCGTGGCAAAAGCCGTACTGCCACCGATCGCCGGGCTCAAAGGACAAGGGCTCTCTCGCCATGGCCCGGACAATTTCTCTCGTGGGCGCACGGCCGCCCGTTTCGCGGATCGCCTCACGGAGGGCAGGCATATGGATATTGTAGGTCATTCCCGCCGTCATCTGAAACAGATCCCGTATCCGAATGGGTGTTTCTGCCGGACGGAGGGTAGGACAGCCGCCGGGTTTCCGATCCGCCACCTGCATATGCTCGTATTCCGGCAAATACCAGTAAAGCGGATCCCCCATACGGAATTTTCCCGCCTCCAAAAGGGTCAGTGCCGCCGCACAGGTGACGGGCTTGGTAGCAGAGTACATAAAGTAGCGGGTGTCCGGCCGATGCCGCAGTCCCGCCGCCACGTCGATATATCCGCCCTGTCGGCGGTAGATTTCCTTGCCCTCCACGTGGATCACGCAGTCATACATAGGCAGGCCGCTATCCAAAAGAGACTCCAGATACCGATCCAGTAAAGTAAAGTCCATCACTGCACCTCCAGCAGTTTTTCATAGCCTACCCGTTTGGCGCCGTCGTCGGGGCCGCCGTGGAGATAGACCACACCGCAGTACACAAATCCCTGCTTTTCCAGCATCCGCCGCATGGGGATATTCCCCTCGTGGGTGTCGATCCGCACGGAGGCAAAGCCGCCCGCACGGGCCTCACGGAAGATCTCCTCCATCATTTGGGTGCTGACACCGCTGCCTCGCCGATGCTGTGCCACCGTTACCCGATGGACGGCCGCGTAGGGCGTTTCGGCGGTGAGCCACGCGCCGTCGTAGATTCTGTCGTAGTCCGGCTCGCCGTCGGTGATAAAGCTGTAGGCTGCGATGATCTCTCCGTCCTCCTCACCCACACGGCCGATACCCCGCATCACATCCTCGGCGGCATTGTTCCCGTTGGGCACGCCGTTTTGCCACTGATCGATGCCGAGGGCGGCCATCGACACACGGGCCGCATCAAAAAGCATCCCGATGGCGGGCACGTCCTCGGGACGGGAATGACGGAATATCATACGAAAAACCTGCTTTTCTTCCATAATTTATACCTGTATGATAGCACATCGCACCGAAAATGTCAAATATTCCCCGCCGCCATAATTTTTTTACATATCCCCTCCTTTACAAACGGAAAATTGTGCTGTATAATAGGGATACAGCATATACTGATACAAAGCGATGATCGGAAAGAATCGGACAATTCGCCCGCCAAAGAGAGTTGCCGCCATGGGCTGAAAGCGGCATCGCGCGCCGTCCGGCTGTGCATCCGTGAGCTTGCCCTGCGAAGATTTTTGAGTGGGGCACGTAATCCGGCGTTAACGGAATCAAAGATCCAATAAGAGTGGAACCGCGCGCCGTCGCCTCTTGCCTGCCAGGAGGGATGGCTTTTTGTTTTATTTGAGGTGTTTATGAAAAATCATTCCATCCATATCCATATGTGCCTGCCGAAAAACGGGGAGGCGGCAAAGAATACGGCGAAAAAGATCCGTCGCCTGTGCCGGGCCGCCGTGGATTTCGCCGCGGAGATCCGACGGGACATCGACGCCATCTGCGAGCGAGATCCCGCCGCGCGCTCCCGCGCGGAGGTACTGCTGCTCTACTCCGGCCTCCACGCGCTGATGCTCTATCGGTTGTCCCACGCCCTCCATCGGAGCGGGCATTATTTCGCCGCACGGCTTGTAAGCCAAAGTGCCCGGTTTTTGACGGGCATCGAGATCCATCCGGGTGCTCAGATCGGTGAGGGACTCTTCATCGACCACGGCTCAGGCGTGGTCATCGGCGAAACCGCCATCATCGGCGACAACTGCACCATCTATCAGGGCGTGACCCTGGGCGGCACCGGCAAGGACACAGGCAAGCGCCA
>JBGVJO010000350.1:0-1749 GCA_045129535.1 Eubacteriales bacterium | reverse complement strand
TTACGTTAAAGTTAATCTAACTCCAAAGTTGCGCAGGCTCCTTCCGTCACGGCGACATTCGACTATGTCGAAGTCGGCGTGCCACCTCCCTTTACACAAGGGAGGCTTTTTTTGCCCGTAAGTGCGCACTTACTCACCACCGAAAGTGGTGGTACAATAAAAAAGAGCCGATACGGAATTAAATCCATATCGGCTTTGTTACTGTCCTTTAGAGTGAAGCCCCATATCGTCGGGGGGATTTTTTTATTTCGTTCCGTTGAAGATGTCCAATTGACCCAGATCCTCAAACTCCAGAATATCGGAGAGGATATAGTTGCTGACGAACATTCCCTTCGGTGTCAGGGCGTACACCCCGTTTTTGCAGGTGGCAAATCCGTTTTTCACGTAGGGTGCCATCTTCTTTCCGTACAGATCCTCAAAGGAGAAACCGAACAGGCGGGCAAAATCCCGGCAGTTCAGTCCTTCACGCAGGCGGAAACGGAGCATAATATACTCACCCAACCGCTCGCGGGGAGACACGGTATCGCTCTGCTCCGTCAGACGGATGGCGGCGCCGGGCATTTCCAGACCGTTCATATACCGATCCATATGGCGGAGGAAGGAGAATCGGTTTCCGCGGAAGAAGGAGTGGGCGGCCACGCCCAGTCCCAGATATTCCTCGCAATTCCAGTATTTCAGATTGTGGCGGCACATATATCCCGGTCGGGCAAAATTAGAAACCTCGTACTGGGCGTATCCGTTCTGGGCGAGGAATTCCACCGCCGCCAGATACATATCCGCCTCCTCGTCCTCCGAGGGGAAAGGCAGGGTGTGCCGTTTGGCGAACAGCTTGGTTCCCGGCTCCAGGATCAGATCGTACAGAGAGATGTGCTCCGGCCCCATCTTCACCACGTAGCGAAGCGTCTTCATCAGGCTTTCCTTCGTCTGATAGGGAATGCCGAACATCAGATCCACGTTGATATTCTCGATCCGTGCCCGCCGTGCGGCCCGAAAGCTTTCGGCAAAATCCTGCCGGCGGTGGATGCGGGAGAGCGCGGCCAATTCTTCATTGTTGGCGCTCTGGAGTCCCATACTGAGCCGGTTCACACCGGCACGGCGAAGCCGCCGCAGCATGGCGGTATCGACCGTAGCGGGATTGGCCTCCACGGTAAACTCCGCCCCTTTGGTGACGGTGAAATTTTTCTTTACCGCGCGGATCAGGCGGATCAGCTGATCCGTGGGCAGGCAGGTGGGCGTGCCGCCGCCGATGAACACCGTATCCACGTAATATTCCTTCGTGCCCTGGCGGTACGACTGCATATGGGCGATCAGCGCGTTTACGTACCGCTGCACCAATTCGTCGTTCTGAGGAACCATGGAATAGAAATCGCAGTAGGCGCACTTGGAGCGGCAGAAGGGGATGTGCAGATAGAGTCCCAGCCGCCGCTTATCGTAGCGGCCGTAGGTGGGATCCTGCTGAAACGTATCAAACAGCTTGATTCCGGACATATACAGCCTCCTTTCGGGTGTGGTGGAATATTCTTCACGGGGGAAGGACCATCTCAATCGCCGAAGTTCCTTCCCCCGCGGCCCCCATCTCCTTGGCTCTCCCATCTTGTTTGTGGTAGGGTATAAACCAATTTTTTAAGGTTTTTGGGGGTGTGGCCCCTTTTTGCAAAAAGGGGCCACATGATCTTCGTGCATTAATTCTCGTCGTCCAGCTTGAGGTCGGCCATAAACGCCTCGGGGGACACCTGCACGGAGCCCAGC
>JBGVJO010000349.1:0-1301 GCA_045129535.1 Eubacteriales bacterium | reverse complement strand
CGCCCTGGTGCGTCTGCTTGACGAGCACAGAAACGGCACAAACAACGGCCGTCGGATCTGGACGGTATATACCTTCCTGACCTGGCATAAAGTATTTTTCGGAATCTGATTGAGGAAACGAGAATGACTGAAACGATTATCCCGGTGCTGCTTGGCGCCGATCTGAACTGTTATAACGTGGCGCGAGCCTTTCACGAGCAGTATGGCGTGATCTCTTACGCCTTCGGCCGGTACGCGGTTTCCGCCACCAAATACTCCCGCATTATCCGCTTTACCTCCGTGCCCGAGATCGATCGGGATGAGGTGATGCTGGAAACGTTAACGGCGTTTGCCGAAAAACATCCCGAAGGAAAACTGATCCTGTTTGGATGCACCGACGATTACGCTGCCATGATCATCCGCAATAAGGACAAGCTGCCCCGGTACCTGTGCGCCTGCCCCAATGAATCTTTTCTGGATTCCGTATCCCGCAAGGCAGAATTTTACGAGATCTGTGAGAAGTACGGCATCCCCTATCCGAAGACCGTGGTGCTGACAGGGAAGAGTGAGGCGGCGGAGCTTTCCGCCGAGGCGTTGGGATTTGACTACCCCATCGTGATCAAGCCTTCCTCCAGCGTAGTGTACTGGAAGCATCCCTTTGACGGCATGAAGAAGGTGTACATCGCCAAATCTCCGGAGGACGCCCAGCGTATCCTTTGCGAAATCTACGATTCCGGCTACGACGAGAAGATGATTTTGCAGGAATTTATCCCCGGCGGCGACGCCCATATGCGGGTGCTGACCGCTTTCTCCGATAAAAACGGCCGCGTGCGTGCCATGTGCCTCGGTCATACTATGATCGAAGAGCACACGCCCAAGGGGTTGGGCAACCACGCCGCCATCGTGACGGAGCCCGTGTCGAATTTGCCCTTTGCGGACAAGATCCGCTGTATGCTGGAGGATATGGGGTATACCGGCTTCTCCAACTTCGATATCAAATACACCGGCGAGGATGAGGATTATCGGGTCTTTGAGATCAATCTCCGTCAGGGACGGAGTAACTTCTACGTCACCTCTGCGGGAATCAACGTCGCCCGCCTGGCGGCGGAGGTGTACGAATCCGAGGGTGAGGATTGCCTGATGTGCGAAAACGTGCATTTCTGGCATCATGTTCCCCGCCGTGTCGCATATACATACACCGAGGACGAAGCGCTTGTGAAGACCGCTCGGGATCTGGCCCGCCGCGGTAAGCATACTTCCTCTCTTTGGTACACGAAAGACATTTGCCTAAATCCCCTGCGGCTGATCTGCGTAGTGGAGGT
>JBGVJO010000348.1:0-1403 GCA_045129535.1 Eubacteriales bacterium | reverse complement strand
TTACTTTGCCATTGGACCTTTCCTCCTTTGCACCTATAGTATAGCACAGAAAAATATCCATTTCAATTGACGTTTTGTAAAAATATCACAATAAATATTTGTGCAGTGCGTAGAAATTGTGCGAAACAACCAATTTGCTCTTTACAAGAGATATGGTGTTATGATATAATAAACTTGTTGTTGTGATAAAAATACCCGGGCCAGCACATGCGGTTGTGTTGACCCGGGTTTTCTTTATTTTATTCGATGAACGTAATCAACTCAGATGCCGATTTCCGTTTCTTTGTGCGGTGTGGGTCGCCTTCTGCGGCGTATCCAAGTGTAAGGATCAGGCGTACAGGTTGATCCAGGTGACAGATCTCCCGCACTGCCTTGTCGTCGAACCAGCCAAGGATACAGCTTGCCAATCCCTGTGCTTCCGCCTCGGCAGTCAGGTAGGCTGAGAGGATGCCGATATCCATAGAGCGGAAATCATTTCCCTTTCGCTTAGAAGCCAAGGCGGCGGAAGGCGTGTATGCATCCTCCGAGATGACGATCATCACCGGTACGTCCTTGGCAAATCCGTTGAGTCCCATTCCGGTTACGTGATCGGCAACGGCCCGGGCGGCATTTCCGCGACAAACGGTCAGGTGATAGGGCTGGCTGTTGCAAGCGGAGGGAGAAAGTCGTCCCGCTTCCAACACGGCGGTCAGCTTTTCTTCTTCAACGATCCTCGCAGGATCGTATTTGCGGCACGACTGACGTGCGTTGGCAATTTCCAAAAAGTTCATCGTTATTCCCTTTCAGACGGATGTGCGTGTATGTACGTTGCATTCGGTGGCGAATACGCTGTTCTCAAAAATGATTTCTCCGATCGAGTCGGCGACAACCTCACCGGAGCGAGGATTTTTTACAGATACGATGTGTCCCTGCACGTCGGCGTGCACGTCGGAATACTCAAATGCCAGATCCGTGCCTTCCATTGTGCAGTTGATCAGTGTCAGGTTTTTAGCATAGCAAAGGGGCTGCGTACCAATGATTTTACAATCGATCAGTGTCAGGCCGTCGGAATACCAGGCGAGATATTCCCCCTTCACAATGGAGTTCTTTACCGTCACGTTCTTTGCGTGCCAAAACGCATCTTTTGTATCCAGATAAGAATCGGTTATGGTGATGTTTTCCGTATACTGGAAGGAGTACTTTCCTTTCATTCGAAGGTTGTGAATCTCGGCATCTTGTGCTTCAAAAAACAAATATTCACTTTCCAGCTCCGTGTCATCGATCTTTAACCCGCGACAGCGCCAGCCGAACTCGGGAGATACAATTTTACTGTGCCGAATCTCCATACGGTCGCATTCCCGCAGACATTTTACACCGGTGATTGTGCAGGAGTCGATCAGGCCGTCCGCAGCATACCAGATCGG
>JBGVJO010000347.1:0-1507 GCA_045129535.1 Eubacteriales bacterium | reverse complement strand
CAGATTGCCGCTCTGTTTGATCGCGTGGCCTCGGTGGAGAAAATGCACGAGGAGCGATACGTGGGCCTTGAAACGTCCCTGAAGGAAGGAAAGGCCTATTCCTCCGATTCTTCCGATACCGCGTGGATCTGCCTGAACTGCGGCTACGTGCACGTGGGGAAGGAGCCGCCTGTAGTTTGTCCGGCTTGCGCCTATCCAAAGGGATATTTCGAGAAGAAAAACGGATGATTAAGAGAAGATGTCGCCTCAGGCGGCATCTTCTTTTTGCGATTTTTGCAAAACGTATGGAAATCCGATGGAATCGGTGCTATACTGTATATATGTTAGCAGCATATGGGGGTGATCCGTGTGAAAAAACGGCGTAAGATGACGACGGCACAGATTTTGATTCTGGGCTTTCTTTGCGTGATTTTGATCGGTGCATCCTTATTGCATCTGCCACTCGCATCCCGAAGCGGTGCCCCCGTTCCGTTCGCGGATTGCGTGTTTACGGCGGTCAGTGCCACTTGCGTCACAGGACTCGTGGTGACGGATACGGCCCTTACCTGGAGCGGCTTCGGACAGGCTGTGATCCTTCTTATGATCCAGATCGGCGGCCTCGGGTTTATGACTCTGGCTGTGATGCTGTCCAATTTGATGCGGCGCCGCGTGTCCGCCCGTGAGCGTGTTATTCTGGCCAACTCCTATAATTTGGTTTCCTTTGAGGGTCTGATGCCCTTCGTGCGCCGTATTTTCGGCGGTACGTTGCTGATTGAATTGTGCGGTGCCGTCGCGCTGTCCTTCCGATTTATTCCCCTGTACGGATGGGGGAAGGGCATATGGCGCAGCGTTTTCCACTCCGTATCTGCATTCTGCAATGCGGGATTTGACTTGATGGGAGAGGAGAGCGGTGCGTTTACCAGCCTTACGTCCTTTGTACGGGATCCACTGGTCAATATTACCGTGATGCTCCTCATTATGATCGGCGGTATCGGCTTCGTGGTTTGGGACGATGTTTTGTACTACGTCAAAGAGCGTCGTCGCTTCTCCGTGTATACGAAATTGGTGCTTACCGTTTCCGCTATCTTGTGGATCGGCGGCGCGCTGATCGTGGCGATTCCCGAGTGGAATAATCCGGCTACTCTCGGTATGATGAACCCGGGGGAAAAGATAATGGCGTCTCTGTTCCAATCCGTTACCTTCCGTACGGCCGGCTTCAACACGATCTCCCTGGGGGATATGCACACGCTGCCTAAGCTGGCATCGGTGCTGATTATGTTCGTAGGCGGCGCATCCGGCTCCACGGCCGGCGGCGTAAAGGTGGGCACTGTCGGCATTCTGGTTTACGCAGCCGTTTTGCATGCCTGCGGCCGGAAGCATATCACGATATTCCGCCGCACCGTCCCCTCGGACGACGCGATCCGTGCCTTTACGGTGGTCACCGTGCAGTTCCTCGTGACTGTCATCGGCGCGCTTTTCCTGATCGGCGACGGGGCGGAGCTGATGACGGCGCTGTTCGAAACCTTTT
>JBGVJO010000346.1:0-2036 GCA_045129535.1 Eubacteriales bacterium | reverse complement strand
CCACGGTCGCAACCGTCTGATGGGCAACTCCCTGCTCGACATCATCGTATTCGGCCGCAGCGCCGGTAAGAACGCCGCCGCTAAGGCAAAGGACGTGGAGGTTGGTGCACTGAGCCTGGCTCACGTGGACAACTTCGCCCGCGAAATGGCCGAGGCAGGTATTGAGACCGATGTAGTTTCGCCCAAGCTGCTCCCCAACTACACGAATCAGAAGTCCATCTGATCGACAAAGAAAGGTCTTGATATCGTATGAAGTTATTTGACGGAGTGATCTCCATTAGCAATATTTCCACCCTGCTGTTCGTGGTATTTGCCGTTCTGGCGGTTGGATATGCACTGGGCAGAATCACCATCAAGGGCATCTCCCTGGGTGACGCAGGTGTGTTCATCATCGCACTGATTTTCGGTGCACTGTTCTTCCACGTAGGTGATGCCGGTCTGGTATTTGCCGGCTCCTCTGCTCCCTACGATTTCTCCAGCGGTCTTACGCTGATCGAAAGCTTCGGTTTGATCCTCTTCGTTACCTCCGTAGGTTTCATTGCAGGTCCCAAGTTCTTCGGTAATTTCAAGCGCAATTTCAAATCCTACGTACTTCTCGGTCTGATCATCATCCTGGCCGGCGGTCTTTCCGCCGCCGGATGCATCGGTCTGGGTGAAGTCGTTGGCTACGGCAGCAACATCCAGGAGCAGGACGGCTTCGTCGCTATGATCGTTGGTCTGCTCTCCGGTTCTCTGACCTCCACTCCCGCCTTCTCTGCCGCTAAGGCAACGGTGGCGGAGGAGTATCAGGCCCTCGTTTCCGTCGGTCACGGCATCGCCTACATCTTCGGCGTAATCGGCGTGGTGCTGTTCGTACAGCTGATCCCCAAGCTGACCCGTGCCAATATGGATGAGGAAAGAGCCAAGCTGGTCATCAAAGAAGAGGGCGAAAAGAAATCCATCGTGGGCAAGCTCTTCGAAATTGACCATATGGGCATCGCGGCCTTCTCTTTGGCCGCTATTCTGGGTACGTTCCTCGGCCAGGTAAAGATCCCCCTCAGCAGCGCCGGTCTGAGCGGCACCTGCTTCTCTTTGACCACCACCGGCGGTTGTCTGCTTGTGAGCCTCATTATGGGTCACTTCAGCCGCATCGGCAAGGTAAGCATTATGCCCCAGGGCACTACTCTGAAGCTTTTCCGTGAGCTGGGTCTTGTTCTCTTCCTGGTAGGCGCCGGCATCCCCGGCGGCGCGGAGTTTGTGGAGAACTTCGACGCTATGTACTTCGTGTACGGTATCATCATGACCATTTGCCCCATGATCATCGGATTCCTGTTCGCTAAGTACGTGCTGAAGCTGAGTCTGCTCAACAATCTGGGCTCCCTCACCGGCGGTATGACATCTACCCCCGCTTTGGGTACGCTGATCGGCACTGCCGGAACCGAAGACGTGGCTGCCGCTTACGCTGCAACCTATCCGATCGCACTGATCGCAGTGGTACTGGTTTCCCAGTTCCTGATCATTCTGTTCTAATATCTACCATAAATTTGATGGATTGAAAGGAAACTTCCATGAAAATTACCGTTTGCATTGGCAGCTACTGCCACTTGAAAGGTTCCCGCACCGTTGCTGAGCTCCTGCGCGGACGCATTGCCGCCGAGAAGCTGGAAGACAAGATCAATCTGAGTGGTACTTTCTGTATGGGAAACTGCCGCGATGACGTATCTGTCAGCATCGACGACGAGGTGTTCTCCGTATCTCCCGAGACTGTGGACAGTTTCTTCGAGAACGAGGTTCTTCCCCGTCTGAACGCGTAAAGCTACAAATAAAAAGAGCACACGATCTGCGATCGTGTGCTCTTTTTTTATGAATTAAATGCTGAAATCAAAGCGGAAGTCCGCCCAGTTGCTGAGCGCATAGAGTCCGTCTTCTTCCCGACGGATCAGCACGCCCTCGGCAAGAAGCTCATCCATCATTTCGGTGGCGATATCCAAGCCGAAGGGAGCGGCGCCCTCATAGAACTTGGGAGAAACGTATACCGGCTCCTTGGCGCCTCTCTG
>JBGVJO010000345.1:0-1972 GCA_045129535.1 Eubacteriales bacterium | reverse complement strand
GCGGAGTAATGAATCTTCAAAGCGCCGGCAGCAGTCAGTGTGTAGGTGACGACAGCCGTAAGCGTGCCCGGATAATTTTCTTCCCCGTCGGGGCTGATTTTTGTCAAAACCAAGGCCGGTTCCTCGTCGGTTCCGCATGGTTCCACTGTCCAAAAACGTCGGCTGAACCCACGTGGGCCACCGTGCAAATGGTGCTTCCCTTCATTGGGGTTCAGGTAATAGGTTTGATTGTCCAGCGTGAACGTGCTGCCGGCAATGCGGTTGCCGCACCGTCCCACAAGTGCGCCGTGATGACCGCCGGACGTAATATATTCGTTGACGTCATCGTAACCGAAAATCACGTCATCCACACGACCGTTTTTATCCTCGGTCCATATATTGAGCAAGGATCCGCCAAAATCCATCACGCGAATGGATGTGTGAGATTTATTGCGCAGTGTGTACGCGTATACGGGATGCTTGCCATCCAGATGGCCAAACAAACGTCTTTCGATCGGCATAGTGTTATTCCCCGTACCCGTTCGGGTTCATCTTTTGCCACCGCCAGGAATCCTCACACATTTCCTTAACGCCGTATTGCGCTTCCCAGCCCAGTTCATCTCTGGCTTTTTTGGGGCTCGCGTAATAAATATCAATATCCCCGGGACGGCGCGGCTTGATGGAATACGGCACGGGAACACCCGTAGCATCCTCAAAGTTATGCACGATATCCAGCACGCTGTAACCGGTGCCGGTGCCGAGGTTGTATATTTTCAAGCCTGCATTTTCCTCGATCTTTCGGAGGGCCTTTACGTGGCCCACAGCCAGGTCCACAACGTGGATATAATCCCGCACGCCTGTACCGTCGTGGGTGTTGTAGTCGTTGCCGAAAACGCCCAGCTCCGGTCGTTTTCCAACGGCCACCTGCGTAACGTACGGCATCAGGTTATTGGGGATGCCGCTGGGGTCTTCGCCGATCAGGCCGCTCTTGTGGGCCCCGATGGGATTAAAGTACCGCAGAATCACCACGTTCCAGGAAGGATCGGACGTATGCATGTCCGAGAGGATCTGTTCCAGCATGGATTTTGTCCAGCCGTAGGGGTGCATGCACTGCCCTTTGGGGAAATCCTCCGTGATCGGGCTGTATTCCGGAATGCCGTACACCGTCGCGGACGAGGAGAAAATAATATTCTTCACGTTGTGCTTCCGCATAACGTCGATCAGCGTCAAGGTGCCGGTGATGTTATTGTCGTAATACTCCCACGGCTTGGCAACGGACTCACCAACTGCCTTCAGACCGGCAAAGTGAATAACGGAATCGATCTGTTCCTTTTCAAAGATTTCATTCAGGGCATCACGGTCGCGGATATCCGCCAGATAGAACGGTACGTCCTTTCCGGTAATCATTTTGACGCGCTCCAGCGACGTTCTGCTGGAATTAGAAAGGTTATCGCACACAATTACGTCGTACCCGCTGTTCTGCAGCTCAACGACCGTGTGGGATCCGATATATCCGGCACCGCCGGTGACAAGTATAGCCATATTCGGCCTCCCTACTATTGTATATTATTTCCACAAACCGTCCGGATACTGACCGGCCGCAATCATTGCGTGGATCTTCTCGATAACGTTTGCCTTATCTTCCTGATAGGTTACGCCATACCACTGTGCCGTGGTTTCCAGCACAGTAACGTCGCACTTTCCGTCGCGGATCAACTGACCCACAACGTTGGGCAGATAGCATTCGGATTTCAAAGGATCCCGGTTGGGGTCAGCCAAAAATTCTTCAAAATACTCATCGGCATCGTGGAAGATGTCCGGCGTGAATCCCCAGAAGTTCATAGATACGGGCGATTCTGCCGGAAGAAAGACGGTCTCTCCGTTTTCGTCCTCAAAGCGTGCACCGGCGGGATCTTTGTAGATCTTTGTGCGCTCAACGATGGACTGCAGACGGCCGTTTTCGGTCACGCATACACCGCGTGCCAGGCTGCCC
>JBGVJO010000344.1:0-1880 GCA_045129535.1 Eubacteriales bacterium | reverse complement strand
AAGATGGTAACGTTTTCGTACTGTTTCATAGTGATGTCCTTTCTTAATGCGTGCATTTTCTATTAAGTAAATTGTAACACAAAGAGAAACGGAATGCAAATAGATTTTGCAATTTTGTCGAAAAAGAATTGGATGATAAGAAAATATCCGTGTCTACGCTATAAGTGAAGGGAAATGTCATTTATCCGCTATCGCAATGGATACGACTAATCACTACCATATACGCCCGAGAAAAATAAATAAAAGCGTGCCACCCATTTGGGCAGCACGCTTTTTCGTTATGTACAATTATTTGTCAGCGCCGGGCTTTTTGAATTTATTCAGAAGAATATTGACTACGATTCCAAGAATCAACGCGCAGGCAATAGCAGTCAGCGTAACCTTGCCGATGGAGATTGCCATACCGCCGATACCGCAAATCAGAATGACGGAAACGGTGAAGAGGTTTGCGTTATCTTCCAGATCCACCTTCTGGATCATCTTCAAGCCGGAAACGGCAATGAATCCGTACAGAGTGATGCAAACGCCGCCCATCACGCAGCCGGGAATGGAATCCAGGAATGCGATGAAGGGGGAGATGAAGGAGATCAGGATAGCGAAGATAGCGGTGGTGGTGATGGTGGCAACCGATGCATTGCGGGTGATCGCTACGCAGCCAACGGACTCACCGTAGGTGGTGTTGGGACAGCCTCCGAAAATGGCACCGGCAAAGGAACCGACACCGTCACCGAGCAGGGTGCGGTGGAGACCGGGATTCTCAAGGAGATCCTCATCGATGATGGAAGAGAGGTTCTTGTGGTCTGCAATATGTTCAGCGAATACAACGAATGCTACGGGAATGTAAGCAACTGCGATCGTAACGAGGTAGGTCAGGTCAAAATCCTTAACGCCCTTCAGCGCTTCAACAAAGGTAAACTCAGGAACGGAAATGAAGGTTTTAACGGTTACGCCCTCGGCCACAAGATTGGTGAAGGGAGTGAGATCAATAACCTTCAGTGCGTCAATGTGCGCGGCATAGCCGATTACGGTAAAGATCATAGCTACCGCATAGCCTGCAAGCACGCCAATGATGAAGGGAATGAGCTTAGTCATCTTGGAGCCGTAGGTAGCGCACAGTGTTACAACTACCAAAGTAACCAGAGCACAGATCAGGGATACCCAGATGTTGCCGGACATAATAAATGCACCGTTACCGTCCTTGGGACCGTAGGAGAAAACATCGTTTACAGCGGCAGAGGCCAGGGAAAGACCGATCAGCGCAACGGTGGGGCCGATAACTGCTGCGGGCATCAGCTTGTTGATCCAGGCAACGCCCACAAGTTTTACGATAATCGCGATTACAACGTAAACGAGAGCGGCAAAGGCAGCGCCAATCAGAAGGCCAAGATATCCGAGGCTCATAGAAGCACTGCCTGCAAAAGCGGCGCACATAGAGCCGATAAATGCGAAGGAAGAGCCCAGGAATACGGGGCTGCGGAATTTGGTGAACAACTGATAAACGAGAGTGCCGACGCCTGCACCGAACAGCGCGGCGGAAATGGACATTCCGTTTCCTACGATTGCGGGAACTGCGATGGTTGCCGCCATGATGGCAAGCAGCTGCTGGAACGCAAAGATAAGAAGCTGATTAAACCGCGGCTTGTCGTGTATGCCGTAAACAAGATTTTTCGCCATTTTTGATTCTCCTACCAATTCAAATTATTGATAACGTGTTCGTTATCTAATTTATTCTATCATATTTTCAAAAAATGTCAACTTTTGGTGAATAAAAAGAGAAAAAATGCTATAAGAATCTAAAACGCGTTTGTATGATTGAAATTACCGCTTCTTCTATGCGATCTATCGTTGCAAAAAAAGGTGCACGATTTCTCGTACACCCT
>JBGVJO010000343.1:0-4815 GCA_045129535.1 Eubacteriales bacterium | reverse complement strand
GTTTTCTTCACGGCAGTTATCCCCATCGTGATGCTGATCGCCCTGCTCCCACTGTTCGTGTGGATGCTGGTATTCTTCACCTGGCGATATGCCTCCGTGGAGATCGAGTACCAGATTCTCTCCGGCGCGATAACGTTCTATCACATCTACGGCGGACGAAGCCGCCGAAAAAAATTCGAGTACCGAATCAAGGATCTGATCACTGTGGCACCCATGGACCGCGCCCATGAAGGCGACGTGGCCCGTGCCACCCTGACCCACGATTTCCGCGGGGCAAAAAACACCCCCGACGCCTACTATTTCACGTACCAAAAGGCGGGAAAGACCTGCGCGGTCTTCTTTGAGGCTACGGCCAAAACCGTAAAATCCTTCCGCTATTTCAACAGCGCCGCCACCGTGGTGAGCACCTCGCTCCGCTACTGATGGCATAGGGATGACCGATCCGTCATACAATGCACCGAATCCATATGGGAGGTGAATGTATGCGCCGACTCCTTGCTCTCTGCGCGGCACTTTGTTTTCTTCTTGTGGGCTGCGGGCCCGCAAATTCCCGTCCCCTGCTTTGGTATCAGGATGCATTCACGGAAATCACCCTGCGCGACGGGGACACCGTGTGGCACCTTACCCCTATCCCCGGCGGATACACCGCCGAGATTCTCTCCCCCGCCTCCATCGCCGGGATCACGTTCACCGTGACGGATACCGCCGCCGGGGTGCATCTGGGAGAGGTGCGTATCCCCGTCACCCGCGCGATGACGGAAACGTGCGAGAATCTGTTTGCGCTGCTTTCTCTCAAAGAGGAAGAATTGACCCGGGTTGACGCCCCCGGGGAGGATCCCGAGGGGATCACCTGCGCCCGTTTCAGACGGGGGGAGGCGGAGATCACGCTCGGCCTTACAGCAAACGGAATCCCTGCTTATTTTGACAGAACCATCGACGGCATCACGGAACGCATCTTCGTCAGTGAGATTGTGTGCAGTGATGACTGAAAGAATACAACACGAAGGAAGTTCCATTATGAATCCTTACGGAAAGTACAAAACCTGGGCGGAGATCGACGTGGGCGCCCTGCGCCACAACTACCGTCAGATCGCGTCCCACATTCACAAAGAGGCGCCGGAGTGCCGTGTGATTGCGGCAGTAAAGGCCAACGCCTACGGCCACGGGGCGGATATCGTCGCACAGACTCTTATGGAAGAGGGATGCGGCTTTTTCGCCGTCTCCTGCCTCTATGAGGCCGTGCTCCTCCGAGAAACCGTGGGACGGGATGCGGATATTATCATTCTGGGATATTCCCTGCCGGAGGACACGGAGGCACTGGTGCGGCAAAACATCATCCAGACCGTATTCTCTCCCGAGTACGCCGCCGCCCTCTCCCGCGAGATGGCACGGCTGAAGGCATCGGGCATTCTGCCGCACAAGGCAACTCTTCGCACCCACGTGAAGATCGATACGGGTATGAACCGTTTGGGATTCGATGGAGCCGACGGGGCCGCTGCCGCCCGCCAGATCGCTGAGCTGACCGAGCTTCCCCACCTTAGGGTGGAGGGTATGTTCACCCATTTCGCCACGGCCGATGAGGATCGGGACGGGGAGGGACTGACTGCCAAGCAGCTGGCTCGCTTCGAGGAGGTAGAGGCTATTCTGAAAAAGCAGGGCATCTGCCCGCCTATGCTCCACTGCTGCAACAGTGCGGCGGCGCTCCATCTGCCCGGAGCCTATAAGGACGGTGTCCGCACGGGCATTCTGCTCTACGGCATGTCCCCCGACGGAAGCATTCTTCCGGAGTATAAGCCGGTTCTGTCTCTGAAAACCCGAATCGCCCACATCCATACCCTGCGTGCAGGCGAATCCGTCAGCTACGGCGCTACGTTTACTGCGGAGCGGGATATGCGGCTGGCCACCATCCCCGTGGGCTATGCGGACGGATTCGTTCGCGCCTTCGGCGGTGCATCGGTGAAGCTGAAGGACGGTCGCCCTGCCCCCGTGGTGGGACGGATCTGCATGGATCAGTGCATGATCGACATCGGCGATGCCGACGTGAAGCCCGGTGACGCAGTCACCCTGTTCGGCGGCGATGACGGCACGATGATCGAGAATCTGGCACGGCTGGGTGATACCATCAACTACGAGATCACCTGCATTCTTACCCCCCGCGTGCCCCGCATTCCCGTGCACACGGAACGATAACGGAAAGGCTTCGGCCACAGGCCGAATCAAAATATATGGATAAAAAATACCTGCGGCAAGTGGCCCTGTACGTATTGTCCGTCCTTCTGTCCATCGGACTCATTCTGTACATCGGATACCATTTGTTCTACGGTCTGACCCAAAAGACCGAAACCGCCACCGCCACGGTGGCTACGGTGGGAAGTGCATTGGAGATGGACGTGTACATCTTCCGGGATGAGATTCCTCTGACCGCATCCTCCGCCGGCAGCTGCGTACCCAGCGCGGCAGACGGTGAAAAGGTGGGTGTCGGTCGGATCGTTGCTTCCCTGTACGAAGCCTCCTCTCCCGACACGGTCTCCCGTATCGCCGGGTTGGAAAAACAAATTTTGGTGCTGGAGCAGATCAAAAACAGCAACCTCTCCGTGCGGGATACCTCGTCCATTGACGGAGAGATCTACGGTATCGTGGAAAACATCGTCTCGGCCGCCCGTCGGGGCGATGGCGGCACCATCCTTCCTTTGCGGGCCGCTTTGATTTCCGAGTGGAACCGCCGTGCTTCCCTGACGGGATCCGCCGCCGACGTGGACGGTGCCATCGAGAAGCTCCGCGCCGAGCGGGACGCACTGACCCGCACCCTCGGTCCCTGCCGTCAGCAGATCACCGCATCCAGAAGCGGCTATTACTACAGCTCCTGTGACGGATACGAAAGCACGTTCACCTCTGAGCGGGCACAGCATATGTCCCTCAGCGAGTTCCGCGCCCTGACGCGCACCGAACCCGCCACCGCCCTCACCGCCGGAAAGCTGGCCACCTCCTACACGTGGTATGCGGTAGGTGTAGCCTCCCGCGAGGCGGGCAAACAACTGGTGGAGGGGAAAGTGTATCCCGTCACCTTCCCGTATAACGAGGAAAAAACGCTGCTTCTCACCCTGTCCCGCATCGTGGAAGAGGACGGACAGGCTATGCTGGTCTTCCGGGGGGATACGCTCCCCACGGATTTCCGTCTGAGCCGTTCCCAGCCCGTGTCTATGGTCCACGAGGAATATACCGGTCTCCGGATCCCCGCCTCGGCTTTGCGCTCTCAAAACGGCGTAACCGGCGTATTTATCCGCTACGGAAGCACCGTGTATTACCGGGCGGTGAAGATCATTCTGGAGGAAGAGGACTGGTGTCTTGTGGAGATTCACCCGGAGGAAGATCCCCCCGAGGGACACACCTGGCTGAAGCAAAACGACATCGTGATCACGAAGGGACGCGGTCTGTACGACGGACGCGTATTGTCATAACTATGGAAAATCTGGAACGTTTCAATTATATAAGAGAAAATTACCGCCGCGTGCAAGAGAACATAAACGAAGCGATGGCACGGCGGCGTGTGGGCAGCGGCCCCGTGCGGCTGCTGGCTGCCACCAAAACCGTACAGCCGGATGCCATCCTCTTTGCGGTGGATCATCTGGGGCTTTCCCTGATCGGTGAAAACCGCACCACGGAACTGGTGGAAAAATATCCGGCTCTGGAGGGCCGTGTGGAGCAGCACTTCATCGGCCATCTGCAAACCAACAAGGTGAAACAGGTGGTGGGGCGGGTTTCCCTCATCGAGAGCGTGGATTCCCTTCGCCTGGCACAGGAGATCAGCCGACGCAGCGAGATGCTGGGAATCACCACGGATATTTTGGTGGAAATCAACAGCGGACGGGAAGAAAACAAAGGCGGTGTTCTGCCCGAGGATGCCCGCGCCGCCGTGCGGGATTTTGACGCGCTTGCGGGCATTCGGGTGCGCGGGCTTATGACGATGGCCCCCGTTTGTGCAAATATTGAAGATTCCCGCAAATATTTTAGAGAAACTTATGCGATTTTTATTGACATTTTCGAAAAAAACAAGCATAATATAATAGAGCCCATTCTATCTATGGGTATGAGCAGCACCTATGGCATTGCCATCGAGGAGGGCGCTACCGAGGTTCGCGTCGGTCAAGCCATCTTCGGACGCCGCTGATACGCAGGATATAATGGAAATTACACAAATAATACTACTTTCACGGTTGGGGAGGTTTAAATAATGGGACTCATGGACAAAATTAAGAGAGGCATCGGCACAAACGACAACTACGACGACTACGAGGACGATTACTACAACGAGTTCGATGGCGACGAAGAGGTTGCCGGCGCACAGAACGTACAGAACGGTGTAGATCCTATGGCTACCCAGGGCATCGGCCTGAGCGGTCTGTCTCAGATGAGCAGCGGCATCAGCCTGTCCGGTACCGCACTGGAGCTGAAGGTTGTAAAGCCTCAGCACTTTGACAGCGTTCCTCAGATCGCTGACCATCTTCTGAACAAGCGCACCGTCGTTCTCAATCTGGAGAACACCAATAAGGAGACCGCACGCCGTCTGATCGACTTCTTGTCCGGCGTTGCTTACTCCATCGACGGTTCTCTGAAGAAGATCGCGTCCAACGCATACGTGATCACGCCCAGCAACGTAGACGTGGGCGATGCTCAGCTCCGCGACAAGCGTCAGCGCGCTGAACAGCAGGAAGAAGCTCCTGCCACGGAAAACGATCTCGGCGAGTTCTAAGATACTCTGCCAATAAAACAAAGGCAGCATCCGTTGCCTTTTGTTTTGATGCCGATTTTCGGTAC
>JBGVJO010000342.1:0-2362 GCA_045129535.1 Eubacteriales bacterium | reverse complement strand
GCTTGGCGCCGCCGAGATGCTTGCGCAAAGCCATACAGAACATAGGCGGAACCGCCGGGTTTTCCGCCTTTTCCGCCGTTATGCAAAGCCGCGGCGAGGAGGCACCCGCATTGATAAGAAGACGGTACACGTCCCGTCCGTTCTTCATCTGCAAGAGTACCATATCCCGCTGGGGCATATAGATTTTTTCAATTTTACCACCGCTCAGCTTTTCCTCCACCTCGCGGAGTACACAACGGAGCATGCCGGCATCAAATGCCATAGTAATTCATCCTTTCATCAAGGATTGTGTCAATCCTCGTTTCGATAGCAAACAAAGCTGTATTTGCGGCCAACCGGGGTAAACCCTGCCTTTTCAGCCACACGGGCAGAGGCGAGATTCGTATGGCGGCACGCGTATTTTACGCTGTATCCGCGGCTCAACAGAAAATCCGCCAGGCGCACCGTACAAGCGGTAGCATACCCATTTTTTCGATAGGCGGGGGCACATTCCACGTGGATCTCCCGCACATCCTCTTCCTCGGGAAAATCGTTCAGGGCGGCATAGGCCGCAATGGTGTTCCCTACCCGACAGATAGCACAGGCATCATCCGGATCGTCGGGATCCATCTCCAGCGCATGGGTGGTCGCATTGGTCCACGCCGTCATATCGGTATGTCCATCGATCAGCTCTGTTGCGGGCAGCGTCCGTACCTCTGCCAAATCCGACCGATCCGTCAGTCTGTAATCCAAAAAATACACGTCCGCATCCCGGGAGGGCGACATTCCGTATTTTTCAACACAGGGGATCAAACGGCACTTCAGCCAATCGATCGATTCGGCGGAAAAGGGCTCGTCAGAAAAGCGCCGAAGAAAGTCTTCCGCCACGCTCTCCCATCCCGGATACACCGTCAGGCATATCTCGCCGCCAACGGGCTGATATACCTCCAGCGGTACCGCAATACATCCCTCCATCAGGGAAAATTCAGCCAACTCTTTATCTTCCTTGCAAATCACGGATTTGCCTCCTCACTGACTCCATCGGTAATCACGAAAAACATCTCCGTAGAAAATGCTTCCGAATAAGAGTAAATTCTCTCCTTGCCGTCGGAAAAGGTAGACGCCATTCGGTACAGATTATCGAAGAGGTGCAGATCCTCCCGTTGTACCAGATATGCCGCCGGTCTGTCGGCAGGAAACACACCGTCCCACACACCGTCGGTATAGCAGCAGTGAATAAACAAACAGCGACAGCCGGAGCACTCTGCTTCCGCCATAAAGGGATCCTCAGCCGTCAAGCGGCAGGCATCCGTCAGCAGAAGCACCGGGCGGCGACTTTCACGAAATGCCGTCTGTGCCGCGGCGAGAAGTGCCGCCGTGTGGTCTTCTTCGTTTTCAATGGCAACACCAAACATTCGCCGCGCCTCGGGATACTCCAGATTGATCGTATTCATTCGGTCAAGAAAATTCTCATACGCTGCGGCAACCTCATAATTCTCCCGCAGTACGTCACACGCAAACCCCGCCGCACCCGGCATTATGGAGCTGATTACCTCCGCCGCACAGGCAGAGGATTCCGCATCGCCAAAGGCGTCAATGATCACGCCGCCTATATTGGCGTCGTGCTTCAGGGAAACGATCATATCCGCAAGCAGATCAAAGGTTTGGGGGGAGGTGAAATCGATTCCGACAACGATGATATCCGAATTCACCGCTTCGCTTCGAAGGCGGAAATATTCCGTGTAGGAATTATCTCCCACCGTCACGTCCTGTGCCGCGGCTCGCACGTACAGAGGAAAGGTTTTCTCCAAAGCATCGGTGGTGAAAAACAGGCAGAAAATCCCCTGCAGCAGAAGAGCACACAAAACAAATATCACGACCGTCTTTTTCGTGCGGGAGTGCTCCCGTTCCATCTCATCACCCGATTTCCTTACGTTTGCCGATAGGTCCAGCTTCACAATTCTATGCTTTATTGTACCATTTGTCCGTAAAACTGTCAAGAACGGAGCGTTTTTACCGGTTTTACCCTCAAAAATCGCAAAAATTCACGGATTGAATCCGTATTCGTTATAGACTTGTTAAAATTTATGTGATATAATATAATGTGGTGTTTTGTACGAACACGAACAGTTTCGCACAAAATCCTCATAATGGAACCCTGACTCTCGGAAAGGAGAATGTTTATGCCGAGATTTATTGAAAAAATCGAGAAAATGACCCTCCCCGTGATTCCGCTTCGCGGCCAGGTGGCATTTCCCTCGATCCCCTTTAACTTTGAATTAGCCCGTGAAATTTCCGTCTCTGCCTGCGATTTCGCAACGGAGTCCGGTACTCATATATTTCTCGTTGGACAAAAAGACATCAGCGTCGAATCCCCGGAGGC
>JBGVJO010000341.1:0-4076 GCA_045129535.1 Eubacteriales bacterium | reverse complement strand
CATATTCCAAAACGTCAATAGACGTAATATAGCCGCCCAGTTCCGTATGTCCTTTTGTATCCCGCAGGTAGGTGAGCAATTCGGTGGGAGAAACCTCCACCGTCCACAAGCCATTGGGATGCTTTGTGTAATTTTCCCACGGAGTGTCGCGGGCGACCAAATACGGATAGTTGTCGCCGCCCCACACGTCGGCAATGGATACGCTGCCGCCGCCTGCGCTGGCGGAATAGTAAGTACGGGCCACATCCCCATTGTAAGTGAGAATCAATCCGTGGGTGCTGGTCACAGCATCAATTACCATCTGATTGACACGGCCGGCACCGCGGTATGCCTGGCAATGGGTATCGTTGCATATATCAAATCCGTACGCCGTTGCATGTCTTCCCAAAACGTGAGCGGTATACGTACGCACGGTGATGGCGAATGCCTTCTGGGTTTCAATAGGCCAGGTGTTGATGATCTCGTAAGGCACAACGCCTTCCACATACGCGTCCAGCGGCAGTACGTTGGTCACAGCGACGCCGTCCACGCCTTCCTCCCGATAGCGAGAGTAAGCAAACACGCCGTCATATACGTTCTTGGCCGGCGTTGTGGTATACACCGTTTTCGTTTCGCCTATATCCTGGACGGCATACAAGCCGAGGGCCGTTCTGTCTGCGTTGTCGTACTCGAACAGAATACGGTCCGTGTCGGGATCCACCACGGATACACCGGTGGACGAGGGAGCAACGATCTGCGCCGGCATACTGTTCATCAGCTGGGACACGTACGCAAGATACATACTTGCCTGATCGTAAGAGGAGAAGGAGCCGACGCGCACACGGATGCATCCGTAGCTGTACACAGGAAATGCATAGAGCACGTTCCCTGCTCCAAATGCGGAGTTCAGCGCATTGGCAATGCTGACCGCCGTCTGCATATGCTCCAGCGGATAGTCGTATGCAAACTCGATATGGTATCCGCCGATGACAGCCATGGCAGGATTTGCAGTGATACTGTACGTGCTGTCGGTTTTGGACAGATTGGCATCCGCCGTGACGGAAACCTTCGTGTTCGATAAATTCCAAAACGGATGGTAGGGATACCCGCCATCCGTCATATTCTGTACACCTATTTCAAAGCCGTTGGGAGCGGTTGTTTCAAACCCTACGGTGACACCGTCACCGTACATCAGTCCCACACGTATCGTGATATCGTCCTGTGCCGTATCAAGGGGAGAAGCGGCGGAAACCGCAAAGATCAGCATCTGGAACAGCATAAACATGGATCCAAGGATCATGAGTGCCGCCATAATGAAACAAACAATGCGGACAAGCCGTTTATTGCGGGTCTCGTAAGAGGATTTTTTACGGTTCATCGACGGTATACTCTCCTCTTATCATGATATACGCCTCGCCGGACAGAACACGGATACCGCGTCCGTCTCCGCGGGCAATCAGAATCATATGGTTCAGGGGAATCGCCTGTCCGTCCGCAATTTCCGTACCAACGGTATAGTCGGACAGATTACCCTGGGCAGACTCGGGAACCACAGCCTCAGCTTCACCGGCACGCAGCATGATATCGCAGGCAGCGGAGGCATTGACCACCGTACCCTGCATGACGTGCAGCACCGTGTATTGTTCCAGACTGGCACTCGACGGATCAAAGGAGGAATCCTCCTGGCGCAAGATCTTCAATTCCGCCTCCATTGCATCGATTTTTGCCTGGAGCGTATTGATCTGCGGATTGACCATAGTCTGTATGTACTGTTTCAGATAACTGAGGGAGATCACCGGATCGTTCGTTCCGTCGTAGGCGTGAACAGCCACCGCCGTTACGCATGCGGAGATAAGCAATGCGGATACGACAAGCGCTCTCTTGATCTTCTTTGTTACTTTCATAATTATCACCGTAAAAAACGCCGCACGGAGTATTTTTTTACTGCCGTGCGGTCAAAATTACTCATTATTATTATACATACATTGGCGAAAAAATCAAGTGTTTAGGCAATCATTCTCACTTTGTTTACAAAAATCAGGACAAAGTCAGCTGTTTTTTGCCAAAATCCGCAGCTGTCAAGGCCACGCCCACTGCAGGAATTTTGATTTTCTTACACTTGGATGCGCCTTCCACCTCGGCAACGGCTGCCCCGCTTATCACCTGTGCGATCTTCTGCCCGCCCTTGAGGGTAAACAACGTTACACCGTTTGCGGTACGGGTTGCTTTCTCAGGCACGAGGGAGGAACGGATGAGAATAGCACGGCCCGCATCGCTCAGAAGAAGCAGATCCGTCACATCGGATTCGTACACTGCCGATACGATGGGCGATGCCGTACTGAACGCGCCGGTCAGCTTTCTGCGGTTGGCCTTGGTCTCATAGGCAGTCAACGGCACGCGGATGCCCTTGCCGTTCTCGAAAACAAATACCACGTTATGCTTGGGATTGTATTCCGTCAGCGCCTTCATCATGATGGGATATTCTCCCTCCTCAAAGCCCAGGGAGGCCGGGAGGAACTCACCCAATGCAGACGCCTTGGTGGTATCGAAATCGTTCAGCTTTGCCTTATACGCCTGGGCGTGATTGGTGAAGATCAGAAGCTCGGCCCGATTTTCCGTATCCTCGCTGTGGAGGATCACGTCACCCTCCTTCAGTCGCTGCTCATCACTGCCCCGCAGGGATTGATGGGTGATCTTCTTAAAGTATCCGTCTCTTGTCAGGACGATACGCACGGGATAATTCTCCACCGCAGGCTCCGTGGGCACGTCGGCAATATCCGACGCATATACCAGCTGGGTCTTGCGGGGTTTTCCGTATTTCTTCTTGATCTCCGTAAGCTGGGATGCGATCATCGCCTTCTGCTTCAGCTCGTCCCCGATAATGTCCTCCAGCCGGGCGATCTCCTCCTGGAGGGATTCGATCTCCTTGATACGCTGGATGATGTATTCCCGGTTCAGATGACGCAGCTTGATCTCGGCAATGTACTCCGCCTGAATTTCGTCAATGCGGAATCCGCTCATCAGATTGGGTACCACGTCGGATTCCTTCTCCGTTTCGCGGACGATACGGATCGCTTTATCAATATCGAGCAGGATCTTGCCCAGACCCCGAAGAAGATGGAGTTTCTCCTTCTTCTTACCGAGCTCGAAGCTCAACTCACGCACCAGGCAGTTGCGGCGGAAGCGGATCCACTCCGTCAGGATCTCAACGACGCCCATCTGACGGGGGGCTCCGTCGATCAGCACGTTGAAGTTGCAGGAGAAGGTATCCTCCAGGGGAGTCAGTTTGAACAGTCTGGCCATAAGGGCGTCGGGATCGGTGCCGCGGCGGATATCCAGAGTGAGCTTGAAGCCGTTCAGATCGATCTCGTCACGGTAGTCGGTGATCTCCTTGATCTTGCCGTCCCGCACCAGATCGCCCACGGATTTCAAAATCGCTTCGATAGACGTGGAATAGGGGATCTGCACGATATCGATACAGCTGTTCTGCTTATCATACTCATAGCGGGCGCGAAGGCGTACACTGCCCCGTCCCGTTTCGTAGATCTCACGCATCTGATCCCGATCGTAGATCAACTGGGCGCCGCCGGAGAAATCAGGGGCCTTGATGAGATCGAGGATTTTCTCTATATTGGTTTTGGGATTCTTGAGGAGGGCGATGGTACCGTCGCAGATTTCCGCCAGATTGAAGGAGCAGATCTGGGAGGCCATACCAACCGCAATACCCATATTGGGGGAAACGAGAATATTGGGGAACGTGGTAGGAAGAAGCGTAGGCTCCACCATGGTATTGTCGTAGTTCGGTACCATTTCCACCGCATTCTTTTCAATGCCGGCAAACAGCTCCGCGCAGAACGGATCCAGTTTTACCTCCGTATAACGGGGGGCGGAGAATGCCATATCCCGGCTGTACTGCTTACCAAAGCTTCCCTTGGAATCCACAAAGGGATGAAGGAGCGCTTCGTTGGCGCGGGTCAGGCGGACCAGCGTTTCGTAAATCGCCATATCGCCGTGGGGGTGGACGTGCATGGTCTGTCCCACCACGTTGGCACTCTTGGTACGGGCACCGTGCATCAAGCCCATCTTGTACATGGTGT
>JBGVJO010000340.1:0-1721 GCA_045129535.1 Eubacteriales bacterium | reverse complement strand
GCGCCAAAGGTTTGCAGTCTCAGTACGGGTGCGCGGCTGCGGATTGTTTCCAAAAGAGAATCCACGTTCTGTGTCAGGAGAAGAAACACCACGTAGGGCGGGGGGGATTCCAGTGAAAGAAGCAGTGCGTTTTGCGCTTCGTCGGTCATCCGATCCGCTTCTTCAATGATGTATACCTTCTTCTCATTTTCGTTTGGCGCGATGTACAGATCTTCCCTGAGATCACGGATGATGCTGACGCCAAGCGTCGCCCGGTCCTCTGCCCGTCGGATAAACGTTACGTCCGGGGATACGCCCTCGGCAATCTTTCGGCAGGCAAGGCATTTGCCGCAGGGAAGGGACTGCTTGCCGTCTTTGCGGTGCTCACAGGCCAAAGCAGAAGCGATGCTGAGGGCGGCGGTGTGTTTACCGGATCCGGCAGGGCCGTCCAGAATGTAGGCATGTCCCATAGTTCCGCGGGCAATGTCTCCGCCCAGGATGGTTTTTATGCGGCTGTTACCAAGCAATTGAGGAAAAACAATTCGGTTGTCCGTGTTCGCCATGCTTTTCCTCCCGTTTCGCAGTTTTATCCATAACATTATAGCATAAGGCCGTATCCTCTGTCAAATCCAAGTTGAGGATTTCTTGTCAGATAGTAATGTTTTTCGATTTGTGGATATGATAAGTATGAATATGCGTAATTATCGGAGGAATTATCTATGTGGAACCGAATAAAAACTTATTTTACAGAAAACGATCCCCGCCGTGCGGTGCATTTTCTCAGCGCCGGATTTGCGCTCTTGTTTGCGGCGTTTATTGGCTTGGGTATCATTCACGTGCACGAGGCAAAGCAAGAGCGGGAGCAGAATGCTCATTTGCTGGCGGCCGATCTTTTGCGTATGCGGGATTTGGTCGGGAACGATGCATACGCGGAGGTGTACGGAGAGCTGATCCGATGGCGGATCGGGGAGGTATTGACGGAGAGGGACAGCCGTTATTTTACCGAAACGCTGCGCGGCGATCAGGGAGCACCTATGCTAAACCGGGTAAGTGAGGGAATTGAGGATATGCTGGATGCAGGGGAGATGAGCGCAAAGCGTCTGCGTCGTATCCTCGAGGACGCTTTAGCGGAGATGCGGGCAGAAACGCCGCTCACAATGGCTTCCGATACCGTGTCTGCCACGGTGCCGAGCATGTCTGCGCTGCCCCGTGTAAATCCCGTTGAAATTGCCGAGCGCTTTTTCGGCGTGCAGAATCTGTTTCGCGGAACAACGCCGGCAGACACCGCAGTTACAGTGGCCTATTGCGATAACGTATACGCCGTTTTCCATCAGCGGACGGGAAAAATGAGCGCCTACGTGGCGGAGTGCAATCCGGGCGCTCCGGTTTTTACCGATGGGGAATGTGTGCAGGCTGCTGTGGAGTACGCGTCCAAACGGCAGGGACTGCAGGTGATTACCCCCGGGGAGGCAATAGCATCCGGAGGAATCTATTTCGTGCGGCTGCGTTGCCGCGGCGATAACGACGCGCTGATCGGCGTACGGCAGGATACGGGAAGAATCTGCCTGTTTTTGCGAACCTCAGGAAAATAAGGCGCACAATCTCTTGCAATATACGCATTTTTGTGATAAAATAATAAAGAATGTTTGTATAATTGGGTGAGTTGTGCACTTCGGGTGTGAAAGACAGGTGGGAATATGAAAGAGGCGGCGTGGATCGGCCTTTGCGGCCGAAGCGGATCG
>JBGVJO010000339.1:0-7103 GCA_045129535.1 Eubacteriales bacterium | reverse complement strand
TCAAACTGTTTCCACATATCCAGTATATCATAAATATGCGATTTTTTCAATCTACTCACGCTCACCTTACCCCAATTCCTTCCAGCACCTGGGTGGTGGTGATGCCGGTGTAGGTATAGGCCAAATCCTCGATCGCAAACGGAAGATCCGCCTCCCCCGAGAGGGCAATGAGGGCGTAGTTGCGGCGGATGCGATCCGTGCTGTTCATAACGGAGGCACGGACGGAGGGCTTGGCGATCTCGGACGCACGGGCAATCAGATCCTCCACGTCCCGGAACTGATTCATCAGAGCGGCGGCGGTTTTCGGCCCCACCTTCTCTACCCCGCGGATATTGTCCGCCGTATCCCCCGTCAGGGATTTATAGGAGGCGTAGCGGGCGGGATCGATCCCCAGCTTTCCACGGATATAGACAGGATCGCACAAGGTGGACTGCTCCCCGCGATACCGAAGCACGCGAACGCGATCGGTAATAAGCTGGAAGAAATCGCTGTCCTGCGAGGCGATCACCACATCCCCGTCACAGCCGTAGCGGCGGGCGTATCCTGCGATCCAATCATCCGCCTCGCACACCGCCGTTTCCAGATATCGGATGCCCATATACTCCAGCGCACGAAAAATATCGGGCAATTGGGAAAAGGGCGTTTCCTCCTCGGGCACGTCGCTGTAATCCGGGCGGTTGGCTTTGTAGTCCGAATCGATTTCGGTCCGTGCGTTCTCGCACGCGCCGTCAAAGGCCACGAACACGTGGGTGGGCGATACGGCACGGATCATTTTGAGCAGAGCACCCACAAATCCCAGCGTTCCCTGGATGGCTTTGCCCTGTGCATTGGTAATCCGCGCGGGCATTCCGTAGAACATCTGGAACAAAAGATTGCTTCCGTCCACGATCAGCAGCTTCATTCCATTCCCTCCTGTAAGAAATTTACGGATATTTTGAAAAGTCGTTTGCTTTTCCTCTCCGTTTCGTGTATAATTAAATGTTCAGGGTATGAACCCCGTACTAATTATACGCTCCCCCGCTCATAATTGCAAGGGGAGATACACTCAAAGGAGATTTGTCATGTTTGAAGCCATACTCCGCGAGATCCAAAATCACGGCACCGTTATTCTGCACCGACACAGCCGCCCGGACGGGGACGCCCTGGGCAGTCAGTTCGGTTTGAAGTATATCCTGCAAGCCAATTTCCCCGATAAAACCGTATACGCCGTGGGCGACGATCCGGGCAACTACC
Organism: Eubacteriales bacterium; assembly: GCA_045129535.1. GTDB lineage: Bacteria > Bacillota > Clostridia > Oscillospirales > CAG-272 > SIG701. The sequence goes on along the minus strand of JBGVJO010000339.1, from coordinate 5,870 downwards.
GCTTCATCGGCGGCGGAGCCTTGGATGAGATTCCCGACAGCGCCTACGAGGGGGCCTTGGCCATCATTCTGGACTCGGGTGCCGCCTCGCTGATCAGCGACGAGCGGTACCGTCTTGCCGCCAAAACCGCACGGATCGATCACCACATTTTCACCGGCAAGATCGCCGATGAGGAGGTCATCGACTCCACCTACGAAAGCTGCTGCGGTTTGATCACAGAATTCGCTATGGAGTGCGGCCTTGCCTTGCCAGCCGAGGCGGCAAAGGCGCTGTACACCGGTATGATCACCGATTCCGGCCGATTCCGTTACGACTGCACCACGGCCCGCACTCATCGTTTGGCTGCCCGGCTTCGCGAGGAATCCTTCGACACAGGGGAAATCTACCGCGATCTGTACGCCGACGACTACGAAAACAAAAAGCGGAAGGCGCAGTTCCTTCTGAAGGTGCAGTTCACGGAAAACCGTGTGGCGTACATCTACACCACCAAAGAAGAAGTCAAGGAACTGGGCATCAGCGTATTTTCCGCATCCCGCGGCATGGTCAATACCATGGCCGACATCCGCGGCACGGATATCTGGGTAAACTTCACCGAGGATGAGGAAGGGATTTTGTGCGAGATCCGCTCCGGCGGACCGAACATCAATCCGATTGCGGTCAAATACGGCGGCGGCGGTCACGCCAAGGCCAGCGGCGCTACGGTGCCGGACTTTGAAACAGCCATGGCCATGCTGAAAGATCTGGATGACATGGCGAAAGGAGAGGCAAAATGAATTACGAAATCAAAAAACAGATTCTTGATAAAATGCAGGAGTACGATCGGATCATTCTGTTCCGTCACGTACGCAACGACGGCGACTGCGTGGGCGCCACAAAAGGCCTGAAGGAGATACTTCGTCTGACCTGGCCGGAGAAAGAGATCTATCTGATCGATACGGAAACGGCGAAATATCTGGAATTCATGGGCCCGGAGGATGCGGAGCTCCCCGACGAAATGTACACCGATGCGTTGGGCATCGTGCTGGATACTGCGTCCGAATCACGCATCTCCAACAAGAAATACACCCTCTGCCGTGAGGTGATCAAGATCGATCACCACATTCCTCTGGAGCACTACGGCTCTCTGGAATGGGTGGAGGAGGAGAGATCCTCCTGCTGCGAGATGATCGTGGACTTTTACAACACCTTCCGTGACGTTTTGAAGATCAATTCCGAGGCAGCCACCCATCTGTACACCGGTATGGTCACCGACTCGGGCCGATTCAAATACAGCGGCGTGACGGGCGATACCCTCCGCTGTGCGGCCGTCCTTCTGGACGTGGGTGTGGACACGGATCTGCTCTTTGCCAGACTGTATCTGGAGGCCTACGAATATCTGAAGTTCAAGGCTCACATCTACGAGCGGATGCAGATCACCGAAAACGGTGTGGCGTACATCTACATCGATCAGGCTATGCAGAAGGAGTTTAACCTTTCCCTGGAGCAGGCCAGCGCCTGCATCGGCAATCTGGACTCCATCCGAGGATGTATCAGCTGGATCGCCTTCATCGAAAGCGGAGATGAGGCCGGCACGATCCGCGTGCGTCTGCGCTCCCGCTTTGTGCACATCAACTCCATTGCTGAGAAATACCGGGGCGGCGGACACGCCTGCGCCAGCGGTGCCACCGTATACAATCGGGAGGAAGTGGATGCACTTCTCTCTGACACGGACGCGCTGGTGAAAGAATACAAGGAAACCCACGAGGGCTGGTTATGAGAATTCTTCTGACGAACGACGACGGCCTCCGCGCCGAGGGTCTGATTCCCCTGATCCGCTGGTGCCGCAAGCTGGGAGAGGTAATCCCTGTGGTGCCAAAGGTGGAACAGAGCGGCAAAAGCCACAGCATCGAGATCCACAAGCCTTTTGAAGTAAAACAGGTGCAGCTGGCACCGGACATCACCGCCTGGTCGGTGGATTCCACCCCGGCGGACTGCGTGCGATTCGCCGTTTTGGGATTGAAGATGGAATTTGATCTTCTGATCTCCGGGGTGAATCGGGGGCTGAACATCGGCCGGGACGTGATGTATTCAGGCACAGCCGGTGCTGTGTTTGAAGCGGGCAGTATGAAGATCCCCGCCATTGCCCTCTCCACCGATCCCGCGTCCTACCCTTGCGACGACAGGCATCTGGACACGGTGTACGATTTCTTTTTGAAGCACGATCTGATGGGCAAGCACAGCCTGTACAACGTGAACATCCCCAAGGATCCCCACGGCATACGGATCACCCGCCAGGGCGGTCCCTACTATTCCGACGAATATGAGCCCATGGGGAACGATATGTATCTTGCCCGTGGCATCAACGTGTATACCGAGGGGCACGATTACGAAATCGATACCAATGCGGCGCTGCACGGGTATATCTCCATCTCCCCCCTGACCATCTGCCGCACGGATTTAGGGATGTTTGAAAAGCTGAAAGAATTGAATGCGTGAAAAAAGGAGCTGCCCCGCCGGGCAGCTCCTTTTGCTGTGTTGAGTTAAGTCATAAATTTCTCTGCTATGCCTGCAATATAATCGCTTCGATAATACGCTTTCTCCATCATTTCTTTTTCTGCGGGGGTAAATTCCTCCCCAGCATACCGCCGGATGTACGGTTCCATAAATTCCCTATCATACCGGTACAGATAGTCACATCCATATTCAAAAGCGATTACATTTCCCTCGGATATCATCCATTCAAAGACGCCGATCAGAACCGGATTCTCCTCACACTGATGCAGATCCCGGAAACGGACGGTGCGCGGCTTGCCGTTCTCCATGAAGGACACGGATGCGCTGTAGTACACATATACTGTCGTATTTCCGACGGTATGCTCTGTCATGTCGTACGGAAACACCGGCGGATAACTTTGGAACATAGGATCGCATCCCCACCCGTGCAGGGACGCCACCTTTTTCTGATCTCGGTACAGATCCACATATACGACATCAAGCACTTTAGTTTTTGAATGGCGTCCGTCCATTCGGTACGCTGTCCACTGCTGCTCATTTCCTTCATAAAAGGAGCCGTCCATTGTGTATCTGGTATGCGTGCCTGCCCCCACCTCCACAATGCGGAGGTAATCGTCCGGACTGATAAGAAGCTTACAGAAACACATGGACATAGCCACACCACACAGTGCTATGAAACGAATGACCGTTATCGTTCCTTCACGTGTGCGGGCATAAGCCGCAGAACTTTTGTATTCATCCGCCTTGTCGACAGAATGCGGCAAACAGCGGCCGTGAAAATACAAGAGCACACCGCCGAGTATTGTATCAAACAACAGATCCCAAATGCTTTGGATAAATACCGTGTTCAAGCCAAACTGCATCAAATAGGGGCTGTCTGTCTCCAATTTCGACTCGATTGCTTTGCAATTGGCCAAAGTTTCTGCACTGATACCGATTTTGACTCCCAAAACCACCGAAAATATTCCCACGACGGTAAAAAGAAGCGGTTTGTGCGAGAGCAAGGACCGGCTTCTGCCAACAAGAATCCAATACACCAGTCCCCACCACAGGACGGTGCACACATCCTGGCTGATGAGAGGAAGATAATCGCCCCAGTATCCTGCAACGCAATCAAACACCATTTGCAAGGCCAACAAACCAAGCAGGCGCCCAAACGGGAACCGTTTATACCACGGACCGCCCTTTTTGACGATTCCTGACGAAAAGACCGATTTCCCTCGGGTGAAAAAGACAATCAGGCAGAAAAAGTAGATGGTATGATACAAAAAGTTCACAAGGAAAGCGAGAACCTCATCCGGCGTCAATCGCCCGCCTATGTTTATGAAGTCCAAAATATGTCTTGGGTACGAGGAGCATTCCCAAAAAGTCACATTTAGCAAGGTAAACGTGATGAAATTAAACAACGCCGGGTATTTTTCCTGTACTTTCTCTTTTCCCATGGATGGCCCCCTTACAGTTTATATCCCCATTATACCACATCCATCCCCCATGTCAATCCACATCCGTTTTCAGAGAGGGTGTTTACAACGGACGGAATATTTGCTATAATAGGTATAATTATGACGTATTATGCCAATCGGCGTAAGTGGAGGACGGACAAACATGCTGCACGATACCATTAAACAGAATTTTCTTGCGATTCTGAAGGAGGAATTGATCCCTGCCATGGGATGCACGGAGCCCATCGCGCTGGCCTATGCCTCCGCCAAGGCGAGAGCCGTTTTGGGCGGTGATCCCGATCGGATCGTGGCCAAGTGTAGCGGCAACATCATCAAAAACGTGCGCTGTGTGCGTATCCCCAATTCCGGCGGCATGACCGGCATTGAGGCGGCCTGTTCCCTGGGCGCTTTGGCCGGTGACGCGGAGCGGAAGATGGAGGTGTTGGAGGCGGTCACCCGGGACGGTCTCAAGAACACCGTTCGTTTTCTGAAGGAAAAGCGGTGCGAGGTGGAGTATCTGGACTCCGCCATTCCGCTGCATTTCCTTATTGAGTTGTACCGGGGCGAGGAGTCCGCCACGGTAGAGGTACGCTACAGCCATACCAACATCGTACATATCACGAAAAACGGCGAGACGGTGTTCAAGGTAGAGGGCCTGGTGGAAGTCACCGAGGTGGCCGATCGAAGTGAATTGAGCATCGAAAACATCGTGGCATTTGCCAATGAGATCGAGCTGGAAAAGATCCTTCCCTTCACCGAGAAGCAGATTGAATGCAATATGGCGATCGCGGAGCGGGGCATGCAGGGAGACTTTGGCATCGGCATCGGTCGTGCCATTCTTGAAACCTATGCCGACAGCACCTACACGAAGATGCGTGCGTATGCCGCCGCCGCGTCCGAGGCACGGATGGACGGATGCGATATGCCGGTCATCATCACCTCCGGCAGCGGCAATCAAGGAATTACCTCCACGGTGCCGGTGATCGTGTTTGCCAGAGAAAACGGCATTCCCGAGGAGCGGATGCACCGGGCGCTGGTATTCTCTGCCCTGCTGACTATCTATCAAAAGGAATACATCGGCAAGCTGTCCGCGTTCTGCGGTGCGGTATCCGCCGCCTGTGCCGCCGGTGCGGCCATTACCTACATCAAGGGCGGCACGCTGACCCAGATCAAGGACACGGTGGACAACACGCTGGCGGACGTGCCCGGCATCATCTGCGACGGTGCGAAAGCCTCCTGCGCGGTAAAGATCTCCTCCGCACTCGATGCGGCGTTGTTCGCTCATTCTCTGGCGATGAAAGGCAAGGTGTACGCCTCCAACACGGGCATTCTGCAGGACGACACGGGAGAGACCATCAGCTGTGTGGGTCACATCGGTCGCGTGGGCATGCAGCCCACGGATCAGGAGATCGTGAAGATCATGATTCAGGGGTAAATAATGGGAAAGAAAAAGACGAAGAAAAAGAAAAATAAATTTCGTGATAGTTCAGCCCTCTTTGTTGCACGATTTATTGTACAAGCCGTCTTAATGGCGGCATTGATGCTGCTTCCTATGTGGTTACTGGGATTTATTCTTCCGGGTATGATCGATCACCTCACCCTCATCCGAGGCGCTCTGCTGTTCGTAACCGTACTGTTGCTCACAGCCATTCTCTCCCACGTTTTTCGAAAAAAGGATTCTCTCTCCTTGATTTCCTTTCCCGCTGCATGTTTTATCGAAATTATGTTCGCATCCTTAGGGCTCCTATTTCGACTGGACTATGCTTTCATAGATTTGGGATTCTCCCCACTGTGGGTGATACCGTTGATTATCAGCCTTGGGGCGAGCCTTTTCTTCATTTTGAAATGCTACAGTGAACCGCTCACAACTCTTAAACGTATTGGATATATTCTTCTATGCACTTTTATTGTCCACGTGATCCTAGTCACGTATGC
>JBGVJO010000338.1:0-2453 GCA_045129535.1 Eubacteriales bacterium | reverse complement strand
GGTATCTTTTTGCAAGAGATGGGTGGAGATCCTGCAGGAATTTTTGTGGGGATTCGACCAAGCTTTTGGCAGAGCCAAGGAGATAGAGGAGGTGTGGGTTCGCCCTGCGAACTCACGGAGGGGAAAGGAACTTCGGCGTTTGAGATGGTCCTTTCCCCTCCATATGGGATGGAACGAAACCGCGACTCAATCAACCGTTGACTTCGTTAACAAAGAATTGATAATTGCTTTTCGCTGAAAAACAGTTATAATTAAGTTGTAAGCTTACAAAATCACATTTTGGAGGTACAACATGAACGTAAAAATCGGGGCAATCATTAAAAGATTGCGTATGGAAAATCATATCACCCAGGATACCCTTGCCACCGCTATCGGCGTAACACCCCAGGCGATTTCCCGTTGGGAGGCGGAGGGCGGCTATCCCGATATTGAATTGCTGCCTGCGTTGGCAGATTTCTTCGCCGTCAGCACGGATGAACTGCTGGGATATAAGCTGTCCGAGAGGGAAGCAGAACTGGCCGATATTAAGAAAGAGATGAAGCGCCTTGCAGAAGTTGGTTCTGTTGAAGAGCGAGTAGCTTATGCAAGAAATGCTTTCGCCCGTTATCCGAACGACTATGAGGTTCGTGATAATCTCGCAGTTTGTCTGTATCATATTTGGGAGGATAACCGTGATCCCAGTCTTTTGAACGAGATAGAAAATCTGTGCTCATCGGTAATTGCGGAATGCCATGATGAGGACACCCGATACGATGCCATCCATCTTCTGGTACTGGTTTACGGAAAATCCGGGCAATGTGAGAAAGCAACGGCGGCTGTCCATATGCTCACGCCTATGAAATACTGTCGGGAATTTGTAAAATCCAGCGGTATTGGCGACGGCAATACGGAGGTATATATCCAGGACGGAATCGATAAATTGACCGATTGTCTGGGAACGTCTATACAAAGCTTGGCCTTGCATGAAGATCTCCCCAACGATCCGTCCACATGGGACAAAAAGATCGAGATGCTTGCCGTTTCCAATCAGCTGTATACGATGATATACGGGGACAATCTTATGTTTTACCACACCCGTCTCTCCCAGAATTATTGGCTGATTTCCACGTATCAGATGTCGCAAGGCAAGGCGGAAGATGCGCTTGCATCCCTGGAGAAGATGTGCCATCACGCGGTGGAATACGATAAATCGTATATCAGCAATCACGGAAAAATGTATACATCCATCTTTACCGATAAACTGGTTTATCCCGAGCCGAGCAAGGATTTTCACGAACTCACAGAGCGCACGCAGTGCTACTATATGCTGGATAGACTGCAGCATAAGCGGTATAATCCCATCCGTGAGGATGCGCGGTTTGCGGCAGTCATTCATGCACTGCAGGAAGACGCGAAATGATAAAAAAGGATGCCGCATTCGCGGCATCCTTTTCGGTATACGGTTATTTCTTCAGAGAATCGCGGATCTCGCGGAGCAGAGCCAACTCTTCGGCACGCTCGTCCTCGATCTTCTTCTGTGCGGCAGCGGCAGCTTCTGCAGCAGCTTCAGCGGCAGCCTTTGCTTCCGCATCGGCTTTTGCCTTTGCCTCAGCAGCCTCGGCAGCGGCTTTCGCTTCTGCCTTACGCTTGGAGTGCATAATAACACGAAGCACGCAGAAAATGCTGAATGCGATGATGAGGAAGTCCAGAATCATCTGCAGGAAGTTGCCGTAACGAACAGCTACCTCGGCAGCCTCCACGGTTACACCGTCAGCAGCGAGCACCGCTTCCTTCAGAACGATCTTCCACTGGGAAACATCCAGACCGCCCACAGCCAGACCGACCAGAGGCATAATGATGTCCGCCACCAGGGTGGAGGTGATCTTACCGAAGGCACCGCCGATAACAACGCCGACGGAGAGATCGATCACGTTACCCTTGGAAATAAATTTTTTGAAATCCGAGAAGAAAGTACCCATAATAAACTCCTTATGACTTATAAAATTCGTGGAATTCTATCTACGTATTATTATATCGCATCCCTCGCCCTATGGCAAGCCGTTTTTGCAAAGTACGCAAAAAAATCAAAATGTTCTTGACAACAGGGGGGTGGTATAGTATAATATTGAAGCGGAATCACGCTACTGTGGCTCAGTTGGCAGAGCAGCTGATTCGTAATCAGCAGGTCGCCGGTTCAAGTCCGGCCAGTAGCTCCAAAAACGGCAATTCCTTCGGGAATGTGCCGTTTTTTGTTTTGCAGCGAATGATCACGAAATATAACAAGAGCGGAGGGGAAGCCTCCGCTCTCATCGGTTCGACATGGTGGGATTTGTTTTTATCGATCGTTAAACGGATATGGTTAAAAAGCAACGATACCCATCGCAATTTCAACGACTAACGCAACGATTACCACAAGTGCGGAAATAATAAACCCGTGCATCATAGGACGAATTCCCGACTTTTTCATGCTCGAA
>JBGVJO010000337.1:0-1428 GCA_045129535.1 Eubacteriales bacterium | reverse complement strand
CTGGTGAGGGAGCCCCGGTAAATGGCTTTCAGCATGGGCTCGGGTCCACAGGTGTATACGTAGGTGTAGGACTTTTCCGCCATAGCGTCGGTAACGAAGCCCTTGACGCCGTAGGAGCCGTCTACGGTGGTGACGGTTACGTCCGCACCCAGTGCGCGGAATTCTTCCTCGTAGAAGATCTCGTCCTTCGTGTTGAAGCCGAGGATTACGGAAACTTTCTTGCCTTCGGCAATCAGTTTTTTCGCCAGCATGTACAGGGGCGGAACACCAACGCCGCCGCCCAGAAGCAGGGGCGCGTCACCGGAGAGGCTCGTGTCGTATCCGTTGCCCAGACCGGTGAGAATGTCCAGCTTGCCCTCGCACAGCTTGCTCATAGCCGCCGTACCCTTGCCCACTACCTTGTAGATGAGGGTCAGAGTGCCATCCTCGCAATCGCATACGGAGATGGGGCGGCGGAGGTAGAATCCGTCCAGCTGGAGATTGACAAACTGACCGGGAGCGGTAATGTGGGAGGTGTCTCCCACAAGCCGCATTCTGTATACGCTGTCGGTCAGCGGTGTGTTTTCCGTGATTTGAAAAATACTCTGTTTCATAATCGGTCCTTACGCATCGATGGTGGAGATGGTCAAGGTGGTCTCTTCCAGTACGTCCAGAAGAACCTTAACGGTATCCAGTGCGGTGAAGATGGTTACGTTGTTTTCCGTAGCGTAGCGGCGGATCTGATAACCGTCGCTGGCGTGGCCAACGGAGTCGATATCGCGGGTGTTGATCACGTAAGCGATGTGGCCCTGACGGAGCGCGTCGGGAATCTCGTTGCTTCCGTCGCCGATTTTCTGCAGGACGTGAGTGCGGATGCCGTTTTCCTTCAGGAACTGGGCGGTGCCGGACGTTGCCTGGATATTGAAGCCCAGGTTGTAGAAACGGCGGATAAGAGGCAGAGCCTCCTCCTTGTCCTTGTCGGCAATGGTAGCGAGGACGGTGCCGTAATTCTGCAGATGCATGCCGGAGGCCTGCAGTGCCTTGTACAGCGCACGGTTCAGCTTGTCGTCGTAGCCGATGGCCTCACCGGTGGACTTCATCTCGGGAGAGAGGTATGCGTCCAGACCGCGGATCTTGTTGAAGGAGAACACGGGAACCTTCACGTACCAGCGATCCTTTTCCTTCGGATAGATGTCGAAGATGCCCTGTTCCTTCAGGCTCTTGCCAAGGATTACTTCGGTAGCGATGTCGGCCAGGGAGTAGCCCGTAGCCTTGGACAGGAAGGGAACGGTACGGGAGGAGCGGGGATTTACTTCGATGATAAATACGTTATCGTCCTTGTCCACGATGAACTGGATATTGTACAGACCGATGATACCGATGCCCATACCCAGCTTCTTCGCGTACTGGAGAATGATGCCCTTTACGCGATCGCTGATGGAGAAGGGA
>JBGVJO010000336.1:0-5672 GCA_045129535.1 Eubacteriales bacterium | reverse complement strand
CGGGCAGCATCCGATCGGTCGACGGGGTAAGAATCCGAAGGAGGGACGCCTCGGCGTATCGCTTTTTCACGGCGGTGATCTCAATCTCCGCAACGTCGCCCGCTACGGCGTGGGGGCAGAATACGGCTATCGTATCCACGTGAGCCACACCAGCTCCCAAAATGGACGTATCCGTAAACTCCGCTCGTATTCTGTCACCGATCTTCATAAGCGTCCTCCCTGTGTTTGATGATACGATTATACAGTATTTTTCTTTCTATGTCAAATAAAAAGCCACCCGAGGGGTGGCTTTTTCGCATATTACGGATTTAACCGGGAGTAGTCTACGAAGCTGATGTTTACATCAATATTAGCATTGGGTACGCCATCCAACTTGGCGGAGTCACTGTACTGCCAAATATCGAAATTGTAGTAGAACGTAGGCTGATCTTTATATTCCGCATACCAGAAATCAAAGGCCTGAATGCGGCTCAGCTCGTAATACACCATAGACACGTTCTGGTTGCAGTATACCATAGGAATGTAGCCCGCATCGGCAATGGTGTTGCAGAATGTGTTTGCCGCCTGGCACAAATCTTCCGTCTCTATATTATTGGTTCGTGCCGTGTCACTGCTGACGGTTTCCCAGTCGAACACCACGGGGAAGGAGATGTCGTAACCCTTGATTTTATCCAGAACGAACTGCGCTTCCTCGTAGGCCTCATCTGCATTCAGCGCCTGGGAGAAGAAATACACGCCCACCTTGATGCCGGCGTCAAGTGCCCCTTGTACGTTATCTTTAAATTTCGTGTCCAGATTGATTGCGCCGGTTTCATAGCCGCGGTATCCCAATCGGATAAAGGCAAAATACACGCCCTGTTCCTTCAGCTTGTGCCAGTCCACGTCGCCCTGCCAGGAGGATACGTCCACGCCGAAATAGGTGGTGTATCTCGGATCGTCATAGGTCATAATGCCATTTTCATCCTTCACAAACAGGGACGGATCGTAGGAGCAGACGGGCAGGTTCTCATTGACAGGAACTATGTAAGAGTAAACCTTCAAATGCTGTTTGAACCCGTCGTACGTGTATTGCCAGATCTCTCCGTAGTGCTTAACGGTTTTCAGCCGTATCGTTTCCGCATCCACGCCTTCCGTCAGCAGGATATTGCCGCCAATGTCAAAGTTCAGGATGTTTACGTTGTCTGCACCGATAATAACGAAATCAGCCAGTCCCTCAAAGGGACGGAAATCGTAATCACCGCTTTCCGAAATGCAGGCGGTGATCATGTTGTTGAAGATAGTGACTACCTCGGCTCGGGTAAGAGGGGCGGACGGGAAAAAGCAGTTATTGTCACCGCCGCGAACGTAACCTGCCTGACTGAGGGCGCTCACGTATCCCACCGCCCAGGAAGAAATGCTTTCCGTATCCTCATAATGGAGTTCTTGTTGGGTGGGATAGATGCCGAAGGCGCGGGCAATCAGTACAACAGCTGCCTCGCGAGTAATGGATTCACTGGGCATAGCCCGATTGTTTTCGTCACCTACCATAACGCCGGCGGCACGGAGTTTTTGAATGGCATCCACATACCATTCCTCATCCAGATCTGTAAAGCGATCCTGAGACGTGGTTTGATATCGCATGATCCGATTGAGGATCACGGCCATTTCTGCCCGTGTCAGAGGATCGTCCGGGCGGAATTTCCCCTCCTCGCCAACGATTACGCCCATGGATGCCCAGCGCTCAATGGCATCCTTGGCCCAATGATCGGTAACATCTGTAAAGGAGACGGGGGTAGTATTGTCGGGGGTAGAGGACGGTTGGTCGGCGAACACGGATAGTTGCGCCGATGAGAGAAGCAGTACCGCCGATAAAGCAGCACCGAGAAAGCGTTTGAAAACCATTGTGGCCTCCGGCAAACCGCGAAAAAAGCGGAAGAATGTCATATACTTATTATACAGGATTTGGAGGTGGTATAAGTGAACTGAGTATGAATATTTTTGAAAGAATGCACCGCATTTGTTTACGGTTTTGCATAAATGTTCCAGTTTGGCCAAGGTTAAGAAAAAACACCCGCCTGTATGGCGGGTGTTTCATTATGAGATTTCAGGAAGCGGCTTCTTCATCCAATGCAGCTTTCAGAGCACAGGCCAGCTGATCGCCGCAGGAGGTATTCTTGAATCCGCAGGTGTTGCCGGAGAGCAATTCAATTACGCGGGATGCTTCCATTCCCTCGACCAGCTTGGCGATGGCCTTCAGATTGCCGTTGCATCCACCGGTGAACTGCACGTTTTTTACAATACCTTGCTCCAGATCGAAGGTGATCTGAGAGGAGCAGGTGCCTTTGGTTTTATAGGAGTGATTCATAGTTTTTGTTCCTTTCGTTTTTTCGTTACTCGGAGATCGTGAGATCCACTGTGGCATTGCCTGCCTGAATGACGATCTCACCGGTGGGGGGGCTGTCTGCGGCTTGCGGCTTATAGGGAAGGGTCAGCGCTTCACCGTTCAGGCGGCAATGCGCCTTTCCGCCGCTGATGTCATAGCTGTAATGACTGGCGTCGGCAGGAATCAGTGCGCTCAGGGAGCCGCTGTTCATTTCTGCATACAGATTGGCACAGTAGAATCGATCCAGCGCCGCCTCCGCTTTGGATGCACGCAAGGTGAGCTCGTTCAGACTGCAGTCCTCCATACGCGCAGAAACGACGGGCGCGTCCAGGATGAGGGCGCCGGTGGTGCGGAGATCCTTTCCGGTCAGCGTGGCGGATTCTTCTGCGGTGATCTGGATATCGCAATGGATGCCCAGCTTATCTGCATACACCGTGCAATTTTCACCGGATACGGTAATGTTCTTCATGGCCGAGTCCGCACCGATGTACACGTTCACTCGTTTCGGTCCGGTTTCCGTGTTGCCGAACCGGAGAAAATATCGCATACCGGAAAAGCTGAAGCCTCCCTGGAAGGAGAGCAGAGATGTCAAATTGGGGATCTCATCCAGCGTAATGGAGTTTCCCGTAGCAGAGAGCGTATACAGACCGTCGCGGAAATTGAAAAATTCGATGTACGACGCTTCAGCGCCGCCATAAATATTGATTTCCGCATCGGTAACGGTCAGAGCGATTTTCGTAACGGAGGAAGAGAGAAGGTCGTGACGGACGTAGCTGCCGCCTCCCTCCGTGTCATTGAAGAGCGTGTACCCGTCTGTGACGGCAATGTCCTTTGCCACGGCACAGATGATAATACCGCCCACGATCAGCAAAACGGAAATGATAATAAAAATAATCGATGTAGGTTTCACAGTTTGTAGCAAGCCTCCTTTGCCCGGTGGAAGAGCACCTTCAGTTTGCCGGTGCAGAAGCGGAAGAGGGCGCCCAGAAGACGGATCAGCTTAGGCACAACGCGGATGGCCAGATTGTATATCAGAATACCGAACAGCATCACTGCGCCGCCTACGGTAATGCCCAATCCGATCTCGTATACGCCGGGGGCGGCGGATGCCACAGTGATCAACTGGGAGATACCGTACACGATGCACACGAAGGATACGGCGGCACCGATGGCAGACGTGCCGATCAGTCCGGCAATCAGCAGAACGATAAGCGAAGCCAGTGCGATGAACAGAAGGGCGAACGTGCCGAAATACAAAAGCAGGAAAATAAGAATCAATGGGAGAGAGCAAGCGAAAATAATCCAGAATTTCTGTTTTCCGCGGGGAGATACGCGGGTGATAAAGCCGTCCTCCTCGTCGTCGCGGATCATTTCTTCATACAGGGTATCCTCGTCCACGTCAACTGCGGCGGGAAGATGGGGGAAGCCGCCGGCATATACCTTCATATCGCTGTCTTCGTCGGTGTCATCGGCAAAGAAGGTATCGTCAATCGGAATTTCCTCATTGGGCTCTTCCGTTACGTCTGCATGTTCTTCCTCGTCTTCCGCCTTTTTGGCTTCGACCGATTTGGACTTTATGGAAACGATGGCTTGCGCCAGCTTGGTTACCTCTTCCGGCGTCGTGATCCGCTCCACCCGGGCGATGTCCTCGGGGGTGAAGGTCTGATTGATCACGCGGGTGTGATGTTCCGCCACGTCGGGGGTAGCGCCGAGGCGGATCATTTCATTATGCAGTAAGGTGAGAAATTCAACTTTTTTCACGCGTCAGATCACCTCATTTCGTAAAGATAGGTGTAGATTTTTTCTCAAAGATGTGATATAATGGACGTGTCGGAGCATTTTGCCCGCTTTATCCATCCGTTTGACGGATATGGGAAGGAAATGTTCCTGTGCCTTTTACGGATTACATACTATTTTACCAAATAAGGATGAAAATATCAATATGAGAATGCGAAAAAAAAAGCACGGCGGTGAAAGACTTTCCGCCCTTGCCGCTCTTTTATGTACAGATTCCGCCATTCTTCGGGAAAATCCCCGTTCCGTTTTTGCCTCTGACGCTCCGCTTCGTCTGGAAATCGGTTGCGGTAAAGGCGATTTTGTCAAGCAGTTGTCCGTAGCAGAGCCGGGGTACAACTATTTCGCTATGGAAAAGGTGGACGACGTGCTGGTGGTGGCTCTGGAGAAATACGCATCCAGCCGGGAATTGGGCGGCCTTGGTCCCCACGGCGGATGGCTGGCTCCCGACGGATCCCTGTACGCCGGCGGCGAAACGTGGGATATCCCTATGGATATGCGTGGAAACGTCCGTTTCTTATCCGGGGATGCGAAAGGCCTGCCGGAGATGTTCGCCGATAACACCTTTGATACGATCTACGCCAATTTCAGCGATCCCTGGCCCAAGAGTGGCTATGAGGATCGCAGACTGACTGCGCCTGCTTTCCTCGCCATCTATGAAAAACTGCTCCGTGACGGCGGACGCTTCTGCTTCAAAACCGACAATGCAGATCTGTTTGAATATTCCGTGGAAACAGTCGGCGCATCGCCTTTTGAGATCACTTTTCTTACCCGAGATCTCCATGCATCGGAGCGAGCTGGTACGAATATTATGACAGAATATGAGCGCAACTTCACCGCCAAGGGCGTGAAGATCAACTGCCTGGAGGCAGTGATTAGAAAATAACAGTAAGCTGTTTAGCCGCATGTTTGTGCGGCTTTTCTTTTTGGGGCATAAAGCAACAAAATCTCCCCAAAGGATATGACAAGTTTTTCACCCCAGAAGCGGTATAATGGTACACACAAACAGCAGGAGGGGAAGATGGAGACGGTCCTTTATGCCGACGTGTTGTTCCTTATCAATTTCAGTATGGATTATCTGTCCCTGTATGCGGTATCACGGCTTTTTGCCTTGCCGTCGAGGGCGTGGCGTATGCTGGCAGGTGCTGTCCTCGGTGGGCTGTATGGTGTGTTTTCGGTGGTCTTCTTCTTTCAGGGATACGTTGGAGCAACGATCACCTTTTTCGTTTCCTGCGGGATGGTGTTCATCACCTTTGGCCGCTGTGACAGCGTGCGGGGATTCTTTCGTACCGTTCTGTCCGTTTGGGGGATCGGTGCGCTGATCGGCGGATTTATGACCTTGTTCAGCGGTATGTTTCATGGAGAAGCACCCCACAGTACCGACGCGGATATTCCCGCCGCCGTCCTTGCCGTGATTCTGTTTGTCCGTACAGCGGCTCGCCGACGGGGTAGGGGATATGCGGAGGTATCCTTTTCCTACGGTGAGAATACGTATTCCGGCCGTGCCCTTATTGAC
>JBGVJO010000335.1:0-6920 GCA_045129535.1 Eubacteriales bacterium | reverse complement strand
AATAGGAAGCGGGGACGTTGTTCTGGGATACCGCGTAGGGCATCTGTTCCGACAGTGCCGCCAAAGCGGGATTCTCCATCACCGAGGGGTCCGCGGCGGCCTTCTTGTTAGCCGGCGCCATGGATCGCTCCCGTAGCCGCTTCAGCTGGTTCTCCTCGTTGGTCAGCCAGGCCGCCAGCTTCACCGCATCCTCCGGATGACGACTTCCCGCGTTGACGCCCCCCAGCTTGTATCCGCCAAAGCCAATCATCTGCGCCTCCACGCCCTCGATCTCGATCACGGGCAGCTTGGTGGCGCCCAGATTCTCGCCCCCGATCTCGGCGGCGATCTTTTCCGCGTTCCAGGTGCCGGACACCGCCGCAATCACACTGCCGTCGCCAAATCCCGCAATGATGGAGGGATCAAAATCCGCACCGAAATTCACAAAACGGGGATCCCGGCACAGTGCGTTGACGGCACGAGCCGCCGCCACGCCGTTTTTGCTGTTGAAATCGATCTTTTTATCCTCGGAAAAGGTGCAGCCTGCCGTCAGAAAGAAGGAGGCCAGATACCAGGAATCGGACACCTTCATGGCGAACCGCCGCCCGTCGGTGCAAAGGGAAAGAATTTCCGCAAGCGTATTGGGCGCCTGCTCGAATACGGCCTTGTTGTAATAGAGAAAATATCCGTTGTCCGCCGTGGCGGGGAACGCGTACAGCTTGCCGCCCACCATAGCGGCGTCCACCGCACCCGTCAGATTATCCTCCTCCACCGCCGTGCGGTAGGAGCCGCCGATCTGGGCAAGAGCGCCGGCGCTGACCAGATCCGCGATCTGATCGTTGGCGAAGTGGAACACGTCCGCCGCCGCCTCGGGATCGTCCAGGAAGATCTTTTTGGCATCGCCCTCGCCTACCACGCCGTAGGTGAAGCTGTATTTCTTCTCGGGATGAACCTGGGCAAATGCGTTGCACATATCGCGAAGGATGGCCTGGTCATCCTGGGCGCCCCACACCTTGAGGGTGACGCTGGGGATATCCGTATGGTTCGGGTTTTCATCGTCTGCGTTGTTTTTTCTGCATCCCGCCAGGCAGGGCATCACCGCCGCCAAAGCAAGGCACAGAGCGAGTAATCGTTTCATAAAACACCTCCGGTTTGATTTGCATAGGTAGTGTGTACCGAGGGTGCCCGGTTTATGCCCCGGGCAAAAAATTTGATTTTTCGCCTTGACACACAAAACAATCTGTGCTATGATATTCTACGATATAAGGCAGGGGTGCTCAGGCGCGAGCCAAAGCTGAGACGGTGAAACCGAACCCTTCAACCTGATACGGGTAATACCGGCGTAGGGAGCTGTAAGTCATCGTATATAATACGTCCGACGTGCGGTTCATGCCGCGCGGCGGATTTTTTCTTTCGCCGCGATATCATCCATTTTGTATGCGGAATATCCGCGAAAGGAGTCATTGCTATGACAAAATCTAACTCCCACGACCACATTCTCGCCCTGGTCGAGTGCGCTATTATGGTGGCACTGGCCATTATTCTGGACCTTCTGCCGTTGCCCAAGTGGCCCAACGGAGGATCCCTCTCCATTTCTGCCATTCCGATCGTGTACGTTTCCTATCGCCGCGGAGCGAAATGGGGACTGACCGCCGGTCTGGTCAACGCGGTGATCCAGCTGATCACCGGATGGTATGCACCGCCGGCCGGTACCGCTCTGGCTGTGTTCGGATGCGTTCTTCTGGACTACATTCTGGCGTTCACCGTTTTGGGATCGGCCGTGCTGTTTGCCCGCCTGTTCGGTGAGCACAAACTCATCGGCTACGGCTTCGGCGCTGTCATCGCCAATCTGCTTCGCTTCGTGTGCAGCTTCCTCTCCGGCATTCTTTTGTGGGGATCCTATGCTCCGGAAGGACAGCCGGTGTGGCTCTACTCCCTCACCTACAACGCGGGATATATGATTCCCAACGCCATCGTGTGCGGCGTGTGCATCGTGCTCTTGTGCACCGTAGTCTCCCCGGAAACCCTGCGTCCCATGAAAAAGCGGGCGTAATAAAAACGCCCTACACGGCAGGAGATAGGCGAAAATCCAGTCTGTCCCGTAGGGGACGGCGCCTCGACGTCCCGCAATATATTCCAAACCGCATGTGGCGGGAGGAGTGGACGTTGGCTTTGCCAAGTCCTGCCCCTCCCCTACAACGAAACACAACAAAAAAGGCTGTTTGCCCGAGGGCAAACAGCCTTTTCTATTTCCTAATCCTTTACGACAACCACACCAGATGCGAATCGTCCCAGCTGACGAGGCTCCCTTGTGTAAAGGGAGCTGTCGCTCGACATTGACGAAGTCAATTGTCGTGGCGACTGAGGGATTGGCGAACCAACCCGTCAATATATTCGCACACTCCTCGAAAGTTCCGTCCCACTTCACCGTTTGGAATTCGAACAACCTTCAGTCCATAACCTTCAAGAAATCTCGTTCTTTCTGCATCATATTGTTTTCCATCTTCGGTAAAGTGCTGTGAACCGTCCAGTTCGATAACGAGCTTTGCTTCAGCACAATAAAAGTCAGCAATATATTTTCCAAGTACTTTTTGTCTCGAAAAACGAACTGCATATGTTCGCAAAAAATCGTACCACAGATGCTTTTCTTCTCGCGTCATATTTTTGCGCAGCATTTTTGCCGTTGGAACGATAGTCTTGTTGTGTTTGTTCTGCATACCAATCCCTCCGTCACGGCGACGCCGTGCCACCTCCCTTTACACAAGGGAGGCTTTACTGAGTATATCCGTATAACTTTTGCTGAATCGCCTTCGCTTCGTCGGAAAACTGTATGGTGTGCCAGTAATCCTTTACTTTTATTTCGATAATTTCCACAGGTGTACAAGGTTGTTCCGACACCCACTGCCAATTATCAATCTTGTAAAAGCTCTCGGCTTTGAGTTTGTATACGTACCCCACACCATTCGGATTTATGGATCCGTACACAAGAGTCGTCTTCCCATCCGCGCAAGTGAAATCCCGCTTTCCGTCGGGAGCATCCGGATACCAGCGGATCGGCAGCGCAAACGGAATGACTGCATCTATCGTTTCCGCCGCGTAAATGGCCAACTTGGACTCCATCTCACTTCCGCCCCGCGCTTGCTGGGGCATAATCACGTCCAGTTTGTACTGACTTCCGTGATATACATACCGGAGGGTGTCACTCATATCACAACAGATCCGCATCATACGCGGCGCGATCGCCGCCGGTGAAGGGGGCACGCACTCTGGCCGCGGCCAGGGGTGCTTCACCGATCGTCTTTACGGACAATCGCAACGGCACGGCCACCCGTTTCAGGTGCATACCGATCATCGTGCCGCCGATGTCCAGACCCGCGTCCGCCTGCACCCGATCCACGGCTACAGGATCCGCAAAGCGGCGGTAGGCTGCGGTGGCAAAGGCACCGCCTGCCTTCGGCATGGGAAGGACGTTGAGAATCTCACCCTGTGCGGCGGATCGCTCCATGATGAGCGCACGGTTCAGATGCTCACAGCACTGGGCAGCGATGTGGATGCCGCGGGGAGCGAACACGCTCGTAAGACCGTCCATCACCGCATAAGCGATATCCAACGACGAATCGCTGCCGATCCGTGCGCCGATGATCTCGCTGGAGGAGCATCCCACCACCACGGTCTGTCCGGCGGTGAGCTTTGCCACGTCGCACAGCTCCTGTGCCGCGGCGGCCACCTCATTCCGGATACCGCCCAGCGTTTCCTCGGTGGGAATAGCGCCCTCGGGCAAACCGATCTCCATAGCTTCAGCGAAGGATTTCATATCCCGCACGGTGATCTCCGCTGCGGTTGCCGGAGCGAGCACGTCCCAGGACAGATACAGACAGCCGTGCACGCCCGCGTTGATACCCGACATCACGTCGATCTCCCGATCGCCGATCATGACGGTTTTATCCTTGTCCAGCTTATAATTGCGGCAGATGTGCTCCACTGCATCCGGCGCCGGTTTGCCGGGGAAATGCATAGTGCTGTCCACGATGCCGGCGAAATACTTATCTATACCGTACCACTTCAGGTACGCCCGGGCCAGATCGTTGCGGAGGGTGTACAAAAAGTTCTTCCCGCCCGCCTCGGTGATGGCACGAAGCACCGCGCACGCTCCCGAAAAGGGCTCGGGGATCGGCTTATGGGCATAGATCGGCTCCAGGGCAAGAAAATCCTTGTACTGCTGATCGCTGAGGCCAAAATGCTCCCGTGCCTTTTTGTACGTGACCATCAGGCAATCCAGCACGGTTTTGTGCTCATAAGGAATTCCGTCCCTCTCGAGAATCGCCTCAAAAGCGGCGGCGGTATGGGGATAGCTGTCAAACAGCGTCCCGTCGAAGTCCCAGATATACGAGGTGAATTTCATAAAATCCTCCTAAGGAAAGAATGAGGGAGCACCGCTCCCTCATTCAAATCACAATCGATGATTATTTCTTCAGCGCAACGGCGGCCTTTGCCTTAGCGGCAATAGCGGCTGCATCCAGGCCGAAGTAGGAAACCAGTTCCTTCGCGGGGCCGGAACGGCCGAAGGTGTCCTCCACACCTACGCGGAGAACGGGAGTGGGGCATTTTGCGCTCAGGCACTCAGCCACAGCACCGCCCAGACCACCGATGATGGAGTGTTCCTCACAGGTAACAACGGCGCCGGTCTTCTGTGCTTCCGCAACAATCAGATCCTCGTCCAGAGGCTTGATGGTGTGGATGTTGATAACGGATGCGGAAATGCCCTCGGCTGCCAGCAGCTCGCGAGCGGCCAGAGCCTGCTCTACCTCGATACCGGTAGCGATCAGGGATACGTCGGTACCGTCTGCCAGCTTCACGCCGCGGCCGATCTCGAACTTGTAATCCTTATCGAAGATTACCGGAACAGCCATACGGCCGAAACGGAGATAGCAGGGGCCCTGCATCTTGATAGCGGCCTCCACAGCCAGACGTGCTTCCACAGCGTCGGCGGGATTCAGAATGGTCATACCGGGGATGGTGCGCATGAGGGCCAAATCCTCGTTGCACTGGTGGGTAGCGCCGTCCTCACCAACCGTGATACCTGCGTGGGTAGCACCGATCTTTACGTTGGTGTGAGGATAGCCGATGGAGTTGCGGATCTGCTCGTAGGAGCGGCCAGCCGCAAACATAGCGAAGGTAGATGCAAACGGGATCTTGCCGGACAGAGAGAGGCCGACAGCCACGTTGATCATATTGTTCTCAGCGATACCGCAATCGAAGAAACGATCGGGGAATGCCTTCTTGAAGGTGCTGGTCTTGGTAGCGGCCGCCAGGTCTGCGTCCAGAACTACCAGATTCTCATATTTCGCACCGAATTCAGCCAGCGCGTTGCCGTAGGCTTCGCGGGTAGCAATCTTTTCTGCCATTATTCCGTCCCCCTTATGCTCTCTCGCCAAGCTCGCGCATAGCGATCTCGTATTCTTCGGCGTTGGGTGCCTTACCGTGCCAGCCAACGTTGTTCTCCATGAAGGAAACGCCCTTACCCTTTACGCTGTTGCCGATGATCACGGTGGGCTTGCCCTTGTACTCGCGGGCAGCCTTGACAGCTGCTTCGATCTCGTTAAAGTCGTGAGCGTTGATCACGATCACGTTCCAGCCGAAGGCGCGGAACTTCTCGTCGTGGGGACGGGGGTCCACAACCTGGTCCAGAGAACCGTCGATCTGCAGACCGTTCAGATCCACGTAGAAGCACAGATTATCCAGGTGATGATGGCCGGCAAACATAGCTGCCTCCCAAACCTGGCCTTCCTCGGTCTCGCCGTCGCCCAGGATGGCGTATACGCGGCGATCGGATTTATCCATCTTGGCAGCCAGTGCCATACCGCAAGCTACGGAAACGCCCTGACCCAAGGAACCGGAGGTCATATCCACACCGGGGGTATGCTTCATGTCGGGATGACCCTGCAGATAGCTGCTGGTCTTACGGAAGGTCTTCAGATCCTCCACGGGAATAAAGCCGCGCTGTGCCAGAACGGAATACAGAGCGGGGGCGCAGTGGCCCTTGGAGAGAACGAGACGGTCCCGATCGGGTGCGTCGGGATTGGCGGGATCCACTCTCAATTCCTCAAAATAAAGATACGTAAGGATATCTGCGATAGAAAGAGAGCCACCGGGATGTCCGCTGGAAGCGGAATAGACCGCTTCCACAATGCCAACGCGAACGCGGCGAGCGATCTCGGCAAGCTCAGTCATTCTCTGCTTGTCCATGAGTTACCTCCGAAAAAATATTAAGAATTGAATAATTAAAAATATTCATACTAATTCCTATATATTTTACTCGTTTTGATTGCAAAAGTCAATGACTTTTCGCACTTACGCATAAATCCGGGGTGAAAAAATCATAATACATCCGACCCGGGCGCAATTTTGAAAAAAAGCCCCCAAAACCCTTGACAAAAGCGAAGATTTTATATATAATAATTGAGCGGGTTACACGAGAAGGCCGACCCGCCTATGTATGGAGAAGTACTCAAGAGGCCGAAGAGGCGCCCCTGCTAAGGGCGTAGGCTGCCATAAAACGCGGCGCGAGAGTTCAAATCTCTCCTTCTCCGCCAACGAAAAGGACACCATTCGGTGTCCTTTTTCGTTTGGCGGCATAAGTAATTCGGAAGATTTGGACGATCGCGCCGGGACGGCAAGAGAGGGAGCGTTGCGAGCGCCGCTAGTAGCGGATGAAGCGAGCAAAAGCGAGTGACGATTCAAGGAGCATCGCAACCGGCAGGGAGCGAGGCGACTATGAATCGGAGGTGGTCGCAGACCAAATCTCTCCTTCTCCGCCAATGAAAAGGACACCATTCGGTGTCCTTTTTTCTGTCTTTTCTCCTCCGAATCCCTTGACATTGGAGGACAAATATATATAATTATAGGTGTATAAAAACGTCTTACATCGGAGGATTGACTCA
>JBGVJO010000334.1:0-4792 GCA_045129535.1 Eubacteriales bacterium | reverse complement strand
TAGTATAATATTGAAGCGGAATCACGCTACTGTGGCTCAGTTGGCAGAGCAGCTGATTCGTAATCAGCAGGTCGCCGGTTCAAGTCCGGCCAGTAGCTCCAAAAACGGCACTTCCTTCGGGAATGTGCCGTTTTTTTGTTTTTCTCAGTTGAATAAACGGCGGTTGTGCAAAACGGCATTATTTTATACGCTTGCCAAACGTCCTGCAAAATCCGCCGCACCGTATAAAAAACGATCCTTTTTCATATGTATTAACAAATGGAATGGGAGGGATACAGTGGAGCAATACAGAATTACACCGCCCCAGCCCACCTTTGGGTGTGGGGCATGTCTGCCGCTGGCGGATCGGCAGACCATGGACGTACATATTCACGTGATCGTAGGACGGCTGTGCGCCGATCTGCGGGTGCTCATCGACGGATTTCCCGGGATGCACGGCTTGGCAGCGGAGGAGATCTGTCGGCGGGCCTTTCAATTGCCCCGCATGATTCGGGACGACGTGCGGTTCAGTGCCGGCGGCATCGCCTGTCACGAATATTATTTCCGCTATCTGACGGCAGATGAGGAAGAGCACTTGCCGGGGGAGCGGGTGACGGAGGTGCTGCGGCGATCCTTTGGGTCGGCGGACAGCTTTTTTTATATTTTCCGTGAGGAGGCGGGGCGAATGCAGACGGGAGGCTTTCTGTGGCTTTGCACGGAGAGCCGATCCCACGTGACCCGCCTGCGGCTTTTGGCCACGAAAGGATATGATCTGCCGCCGGCGCCCTATATGCCCCTTTTGTCCCTGGATTTGTGGGAGCACGCCTACATCGGCCGATTCGGCGAGGATCGCCGTGCCTATGCGGATGCGTTCCTCCGTCGGCTGGATTGGGAGGCGGTGAGCGCTACTTTGTCCGCTCGGGATTGTGAGAGGTAAAAGAAAAGGGGAGTGCCAAAGCACCTCCCCTTTTCTCAATTTTTCGTTTTCCCCCGGAAGAAGATGGCGGCCAGCAGACCGAATACCAGCGCCGCCGTGATGCCCGCCGCGGTTTCGCTGATTCCCCCGGTCAGTGCGCCGAGCAGGCCCTTTTCGGTGACGGCCTCCTTCACGCCCCGGGCGATCAGATACCCGAATCCCGTCAGGGGCGTGGCGGCGCCGCATCCGGCAAATTCCACGAAGGGCTCGTACACGCCGATGGCTCCCAATATCACGCCGCCCACCACGTAGGATACCAGAATCCGCGCGGGAGTCAGCTTCGTTTTGTCGATGAGAATCTGGGCGGGCAGACAGAGCAGCCCCCCGATCACAAAAGCCCAAACGTAATCCATCATAGGTGTGTCCTCCCTTACGCGATGGTGATACGCACCAGGTGGGCGATTCCGGGGATGGATTGCCCCTGCTGGATGCTCATGGGGCTCATAAGCGCCCCGGTGCCCAGAAAAAGAATATCCCTCAGCCGCCCCGCGCGCATCTCATGCAGAAGATAGCCGGCGGTGACCACTGCACTGCAGCCGCAGCCCGAGCCGCCGGCGTGCTTGTCCGTGGCGGCCGCATCGTAGATCAGATTGCCGCAGTCCGTGTGGACGGCGGTGAGGTCCAGCCCTGCCGCCCGGGCAAAATCGCAGAGGATGGCGGAGCCCTCCTCCCCCAGATCGCCTGTCACGATAAGGTCGAAGGAATCGGGGGACAAATTGCTTTCCGAAAAATAGCGAAGCAGAGTGTCCAGCGCCGCCGGGGCCATGGCGGCTCCCATATTGCCCGCGTCGCTGATGCCCCGATCCACGGAGATGCCGGGCAGGATTTCCGTAATGCGGGGCAGACATTCGTTTTGCACGTTCCGGGGATAATAGCTTTCCCTGAGATCGCTGAGCAAAAAGGCGGCGGCGCCGGTTACCGTCCATTGGGCGGTGGGAGGCCGCTGGCCTCCGTACTCCATGGGATAGCGGAACTGCCGTTCCGCCGAGCAATAGTGGGAGGACACGGCGCTGATCACCCGGCCGCCCACGGTGGCGGCGTAGAGGGAGCCCAGGCATAATCCCTCCGCCGCGGTGGAACAGGCTCCGTACAGACCGAAAAAGGGAATGTTGTAGGATAGCAGCCCGTAGCCGGATCCCGTGCACTGATTGAGCAGATCCCCGGAGAATACGGCGGCAATGTCTTCGTCCTTCAGCTTGGCCCGGCCAAGCAGGGAGCCCACTGCCATACGCTGCATCTCGCTTTCCGCCTTCTCCCAGGTGTCCATACCAAAGGTATCGTCCTTCGGATCGTGAAAATCAAAATACTCCCCCAGGGGGCCTGCAAATTCTTCGTGTCCCACCACGGTGGATGCTCCGGCAATATAGATGGGCTTTGGCAGTTTGATGATGGAATGTCCCATAATCACCTCAGAAAAACGTTTGGATGATCCAGTAGATGACGCCGTAGACCGTGCCGGCGGCCATGCCGTACAGGATGACGGGGCCGGCGATGGAGAAGATCTTTGCGCCTACACCCAAAACGAATCCCTCTCCTTTGGTATCGATGGCAGGGGCGGATACCGCGTTGGCGAATCCGGTAATGGGAACCAGTGTTCCCGCACCCGCCCACTTGGCGATGTTGTCGAATACGCCCAGGCCTGTCAGCAAGGCGGTCAGAAACACCAGCGATACGGATACCAAAGCGGCCGCATCGTCTTTCTCCATTCCCCGGGATTTGTACAGCGTCAGAAGTCCCTGGGCGCCGGCGCAGATAGCCCCTCCCGTCAGGAACGCCCGCACGCAGTTCTTGGCCAGAGGGGATTTTTTTGCCCGGGCGTTTACGTACCGTTTGTAATTTTCGCTGTCCGTGTGCATATGCGTCCTCCGTTTTATCAAGTCAGGGATAGTATTTCCCGAGTGGGGCGGATTATGCGTAAAAATTTTATGAATTATTCATCTTTTGTATAGGAAATGGAGGCGGGAATGTAGTATACTGTATGTAGATCAAAATATGTGTGAGGAGTGATAGTATGTCTTTTTTTGAGAATCTGAAGAAAAATATCAATACGGCGGCCAATTACACCGTACAGAAGACCGGGGAGATGACCGAGGCGGCCAAGATCCGTCTGGACATCCGTACCCAGAATCTGCGCCTGGCCAAGTGCTTTGAGAATATCGGCCAGCTCTATTACAAGAGCACCAAGGAAAATGGTGAGATCGCATCGGCAGAGATGGATGCCTATATCCTGGAAGCCGACGGCATTAAGTTGGAGATTTCCATTCTCCGCCGTGAGTTGGCAAAGGCCCAGGGCTGTGTGATCTGCTCCTCCTGCGGCGCGCAGATCAGCAACAAGTCCGTGTACTGCCCCCTGTGCGGTATCAAGCTGGAAGAGGAAACGGTGGAGGAAGAATCCGTCGAGGCAACCACCGAGGAAACCACGGACGGCGAAGAATAATTCCCAAAGCGAGGCGCATCTTTGATGCGCCTTTTTCTTTTACGTCCTTGACGGGGATGCGGTTTTGGTCTATACTTATTGCATAAGAGACAGGAGGCGACGGTATGGATAAGAAAGACGAGATTATCTCTATGCAGCTGGATCTGATCCGTTCTATGACGGAAAACAATATGCGGCGGATCGGGACGGATTTTTGGGGAAGCGGACGGGCGGACAAGCCTGCGGCGAAAAGCGGCGATTCCCCCGAGAAGACGGCCCCGCAGACGGAAGCAAAAACGGAAGTGCCCACCGAGGAGAAAATTCCGCCTAAGGAGAATATAGAGGATCTGAAAAAGGAGCTTTCCTCCTACATCGGTCTGTCCACGGTGAAGGCGGAGGTGGAAAACCTCATCAATATGGCTACGGTCTATGGGATGCGTCGGGAACACGGATTGCCCACGGCAGATATGTCCTTGCACATGGTGTTCTCCGGTAATCCCGGCACGGGTAAGACCATGATCGCCCGCTTTATGGCGCGGGTGTATCACTCTCTGGGGATTCTGTCCAAGGGACAGCTGATCGAGGTGGACCGAAGCGGCCTTGTGGCAGGTTACGTAGGACAGACGGCCATCAAAACCTCCAAGGTGTTGGAAAAAGCAAAGGGCGGTGTGCTCTTCATCGACGAGGCGTACACCCTGACCTCCAAGGAGGGAAACGATTTCGGCTACGAGGCGGTGGATACGATTCTCAAGGCGATGGAGGACAACCGGGAGGATCTGGTTGTCATCGTGGCGGGATATATCGACCGGATGGAAGGCTTTATTGATTCCAACCCGGGTCTCCAATCCCGCTTCAATAAGTATCTTCACTTTGCCGATTACAGCGCCGAGGAGATGACGGATATCTTCCTGATGCAATGTGAAAAGAACTGTTACACGCCGGACGAAGAAGCGGTGGAGGCGATTCGCGAATATCTCCGTATGGCCTCCGAGGAGGCAGGCGAGTTTGGTAACGCCCGAGGAGTCCGCAACGTTTTTGAAAAGGTGCTTTCCGCCCAGGCTAATCGGCTGGCAGCCGCAAAAGAAATCACCCGTGAGGAGCTGATGCGCCTGACAAAAGAGGACGTGCAGACGGCGGCCTACGGCAAAACGGAATAAGAAACACGCAGAGGGCGAGAGCTCTCTGCGTGTTTTTTTACAGAATGGCGAAAAGAATTCGGGCAAGAAAATACCCCCATGCCCCGCAGACGGGAAAGGTGATTACCCAGGCGGCAATGCACCGCAAAAACTGCCGTTTATGAATACGGCAATCCGCCGACACAGCGGCAACAGCCGCCACCGCGGCGGTTTTTGTGTGGGTGGTGGAGGCGGGAATTCCCCCGAGACTGAGGGCCAGCAAAGCCACGTCACAGGCCAAATCGG
>JBGVJO010000333.1:0-4290 GCA_045129535.1 Eubacteriales bacterium | reverse complement strand
TAGTAAAGCATAAAAACTCCTTTCGGTGGGAGTAGTCTTTCCGGAATGGCGGTTTGTTATCCGCTGGGTGATAGAGATACTTTTGCCAACTCAGCTTTTAGTCTTTCGACGAAGCCAAGGAAATGAGGGAGGGGCGATTTTGCATATATGCAAAATCGCGGAGGGAGAGAAAACTTCGGCGTTTGAGATGGTTTCTCTCCCTCCTCTCAAAAGAGGGCGTTTGATGATTTGCCGAATAAACCAAAATCCCTCGTCTTTCGACGAGGGATTTTTTGGAGCTGCTACCGGGATTCGGACCCGGGACCTCATCCTTACCAAGGATGTGCTCTGCCAGCTGAGCCATAGCAGCACTCACAGCGTGATATAGTATAACAGATATCCGCTCGTTTGTCAATAGGTTTTTTGAAAAAACCGAAAAAGAAATATTTGTGTCGGCGCGCACGCCGGAATCGGCAAAAGAGAGCAGGTCTGTAAGCCGGGTTTTGTCGGGAACTGTCATCTATCTCGACGGCACGTTGCCGTGCCGCTCGTGCCACCCACGCGCACAATGGCCGGGCAAGCCGGGCGCGTATGCGGTGTTGCATCGGATAGGGTTTACAGCGCCCCCATGTTGCCATGGGGCCGGGTGAGCTCTTACCTCGCCTTTCCACCCTTACCGATCCGAGGATCGGCGGTATATCTCTGTTGCACTATCCCGGGAGTCGCCTCCGGCGGACGTTATCCGTTATCCTGCCCTGTGATGCCCGGACTTTCCTCATACCGCGACCTTTCGGCATAACGGTACGCGACAGTTCAACCTGCTCGTTTGTGATTATACAACACTTCGCGGACGGTGTCAAGCAAATCTTTTCCCCGTGGCAAAAAACACTTGCAATAGGGAAACAGATGCGGTATACTGAAAACGGAAGATCATTTGTAGCAGGAGGACAGTATGAAGAAGTGCGAAAAATGCGGCGTGCCCCAAAAAGATTCCAATTTCCGCTGTATTGAGTGCGGCGCCATTCTGGGCGATCCTCTGTCCCATGAGGAAGAGAGTGCGATGAAGCGAAAAATCTCCGATTTCATCGACGACCGTGCTGCCCGCACGGATCCCTTTTACGTCAGCCGCCTGGATAAGATCACGGTGGCGCTGGATATCGTCGGCGTGATCGCCGCCATATTGAGTATGATCTTTGTGAACGTGGTGGATGGGGACGCCTTGTGCTTCATTATTGCACTGATCTTCACCTTGGGCGGTGTCTATACGGCTTTCCCCAAGCTTGGCTGGTTCTTTGAGAAGATGCGGGTGGAGATGCACTACTACGTGGAAAATCTGGAGCCGTCGGAGCTGTATCTCATCACCCGCAAGGTAATCAGCGTGGCCACGCCCGTGCTCGGGTATATGGCGCTGATCTACGTGTGGATTCATTTGTGATAAAAAGAGCCGTCGCTTTAGGGTCGTACCCTAAAGGACAGTTTTCCAAGAATACGGTGTACCCCGAAAGAGGTATGCCGTATTTTTTGCATTTGTGGACACAAATGCAGTGCTTGTCAGGAAAAATGACAAGGCATAGATGAACATAAAAAAGGCTCCCTTGTGTAAAGGGAGCTGACGCCGAAGGCGGCTGAGGGATTGTTTCCGCGAAATTTTTGCCTTTTACAATCCCTCCGTCTCGCTTGCACGAGCCACCTCCCTTTACACAAGGGAGGCTTTTGCTGTTTGACGCTTCGATATTTCTCGACAAAATGGAATTTGTCAAGCAATTATATGCCGCAAATTGTAAAGCACTTATGATTGTTAAAACATTCTTCTACCCACGGTTGCAGTTCTTCAACAACAAGTTTCCAGTGCTCGTTTTCTTTAGATTTTTCAATAATTTTGCACCACTGCTCTTTTTCGATTACGTTAGTTGGACCATAATAATCAAAATAACCAAGAGAATCAGCAAAAAGTCGAAAAAGCAAAAGCTCATCAAATAAATCAGCATGAATACAAATAGAATCTTTAAGCCAATATTTGTTTCTGTGTTTTCCTTTTTGAAATTCAAAATAGCATGTGCCGCCAGATTCTTTTCTTTCTTCTTCATTAACAAAATATCTCATAATACATACACCTATAAATACTTATTTATCCTTTTTATTTATCACACTGACTTCTTCTAACGCATAGGGCTAAGTGCCCACGCCTAATTATATCACAAAAACCACAGAAAATCGATCTGTGGTTTCTGCTTTTTATGCCGGTAGGTAATATACTCTCAAAACTGTCCTTTAGAGTACAGCCCTTTCGCGACGGATCTTTTTTATTCTTTCTGCAATTCTTCCTCTTCCTCGTAGAGCTGCATCAGACGGTCTTCCGTGATCAGACGCTCGTCCTCCAATTCCGCTGCCCGTTTGTAGTCCGATGCGGCGGGGCCGAAGAGCTCGTCCTGTACCTCGATCAGATACTTCTCCAGCTTCTCGATCTCCTGTGCCACGGCGATCTTCCGCTTTTCTCTCTGTCGCTTCAAGGCGGCCTCCTGCTTACGGGCCAGATACTGTTCCTTGGAGGAGGAGGCTTTTTCCTCTTCCTGTACGGGGGCGGATCCGCCCATACGACGGGCCCGATCCTCCAGATAGGATTCGTAATTGCCGTGATAATCCGAAGGAGCAACGGGATCCAACGTCAGGATCCGCGTGGCCAGCTTGGAGATGAAGTATCGGTCGTGGGATACGGCGATGATAGTGCCGTCAAACTGCTCCAGGGCGGATTCCAGCGCCTCCCGGGACTGGATGTCCAGATGGTTGGTGGGCTCGTCCAGAATCAGCACGTTCATCTTGGACAGAATCAGCTTGGCCAGCGTCAGTCGGGCTCGCTCGCCGCCGGAGAGAACGGATACGCTCTTTTCGATATCGTCTCCGCGGAACAAAAACAGCGCCAGAGTGTTGCGGATCTCCGTTTGGGTCATGGTGGGATAGGTGTTCCACAATTCGTCCAAAACGGAATTGCGGGGGTCCAGATTCTGGTTTTCCTGATCGTAGTAGCCTACGCTTACGTTGTAGCCGAATTCCACCCGGCCTGCATCGGCGGGCAGTTGGTTCAGAAGAATCTTGATCAGCGTGGATTTGCCGCATCCGTTGGGGCCGAGAATGAACAGTCGATCCCGCTTTTTCACTTCCACACTCAGATCCCGGAACAGGGGCTTGTTGGGGAAGGATTTGGACAGCTTTTTGATGGAAAGCACGTCGTTTCCGCTCTCGCCCGATCCGCTGAAGGCGAATCGGATAGACTTGGGCGCGTCGGCGGGTTTTTCGATTTTCTCCATACGGGCAAGAGCCTTTTCCCGGCTCTCTGCGGCGATGATGTTCCGCTCCCGATTCCACGCCCGCTGCTGGGCAATATAGGCCTCCTGGCGGGCGATTTCCTTTTGCTGGATCTGGTACTGCTTCTCCTGTGCCGCCCGATCCTCTTCCTTCTGCTTCAGATAGGTGGTGTAGGACGCGCGGTACAGCTTAGCCCGATGATGCTCGATGTCCAGGGTTTTGTTGGTGACCCGATCGAGGAAATAACGGTCGTGGCTGACGAGCAGCAGGGTCTTCTTGTAGTTGGCCAAATGGCCCTCCAGCCAGATCATGGTGTCCGTGTCCAGGTGGTTTGTCGGCTCGTCCAGCAGAAGAATATCCGGCTCACGGGAGAGCAGTCTGGCCAAAGCCAGACGGGTGCGCTGGCCGCCGCTCAATTTCTCAATAGGCATATCGTGGAATTCCTCGGGGAATCCCAAATGGGTGAGAAAGCTGCGGCAGCGGGATTTGTAATGAAGCCCTCCGTCCTCAGCAAAGCGGGCGTTCAGCGTGGCAAATTCCGCACTCAGATAGGTGAGCGTATCGCCGGTGGCGGTGTGCAGCTGGGACTCGATCTGTGCCAGCCGTGCCTCCATACGGCAAAGCTCCGGAAAGGCGGCGTACATCTGCCCCAGCACCGTGTCGGATACGGGGGAGCCGTCCTCTTCGCGGAGAATGTTGAAGGCATCGTCCTGGTGGAGCATGCCGACGGTCTTGTCCTTGGCAATGTAGATGGCCCCGTCGTCGGGGGTGTATTCCCCGGTGATGAGTCGCATCAAGGTGGATTTACCGCTTCCGTTTACGCCGACAATGGCCAGACGGTCGCCGTCCTCCAGCGAAAAGGTGACGTCCGTGAGAATGTCGCGGACGCCGATTCTATAGGATAAATTGGACGTGCTTATGGAAATCATGAGTATATCCTTGTTGATTGAAAAATGATGGGGGAACGACGCGGTCCCTTTTTGCCAAAACGGTCCGCACCCCCCAAAA
>JBGVJO010000332.1:0-3489 GCA_045129535.1 Eubacteriales bacterium | reverse complement strand
ACAACAACCGGGAGAAGAGCCTCTATATTATCTGTGCAGGTACCGAGTCCATTGAGTGCGGCGTGCGCGTTTCTGCCGCCCACATCGATTCCCCCCGCCTGGATCTGAAACAGCATCCGCTGTACGAAAGCGACGGTTTGGGCTATCTCAAGACCCACTACTACGGCGGTGTCCGTAAGTATCAGTGGATCACCGTTCCGCTGGCTTTGCACGGCACCGTGATCAAGGCAAACGGTGAGCGTGTAGACGTACGCATCGGCGACAACCCGGGCGATCCCGTATTCTGCATCACCGATCTTCTGCCCCACCTGGCACAGGATCAGAACACCAAGCCCCTTGGTCAGGCGTTCTCCGGCGAAGGACTGAATATTCTGATCGCAGGTTCTCCTTATTTTGAAGAGGACGGTAAGCAGACTCCTGCCTCCGATAAGGTGAAATTGATGGTTATGGCATATCTGAACGAGAAGTACGGTATGACCGAGGCAGACTTTATGAGTGCTGAATTGTGCCTCGTTCCCGCAGCAAACGCTGTGGACGTAGGTCTGGACCGCTGGCTCATCGGTGCCTACGGCCACGATGACCGCGTATGCGGCTATACCGCACTCACCGCTATGATCGAGAATAAGAACAGCGAGCACACTCTCGTTTGCGTGCTGGCCGATAAGGAAGAGACCGGCAGCGACGGCGTAACCGGTATGCAGTGTTGCCTGCTCACCGATATCATCGATGAACTGGCTGCGAATCTGGGCGGCAATCCCCGCGTGGTTCGTGCCAACTCCCTCTGCCTGTCCGCTGACGTAAGCGCAGGCTTCGATCCTCTGTATCCTGAAGTGTACGAGAAGAGAAATTCCTCTCTCCTTTCCTGCGGCGTAGCTATGGCTAAGTACACAGGCTCCCGCGGTAAGGGCTCCACCAACGATGCAGGCGCTGAGTTTGTCGGCAAGGTTCGTGCTATGTTCGATCGCGACAACGTTCTGTGGCAGACCGCAGAGCTGGGCCGTGTAGACCAGGGCGGCGGCGGAACCGTAGCCAAGTATATCGCCAACGAGAATATCGATACCGTGGATATCGGTGTGCCCGTGCTGTCCATGCACGCACCCTTTGAGGTAGTATCCAAGGCAGACGTATATTCCGCACACAAGGCGTTCTCCGCATTCTGCAAATAATGACTTTGACGGACAGTCTCCCGGCCAATCGGCCGGGAGATCGGGTCCGGTTTTATCTTTACGACCGATACCATTTCGAAGGAGGCAAGACAGTGACGGATAAGACACGGCAGATCGTGGATCGATACGAGTTTCTCGAGCATTCTCTTGCCTTACCCGAAATCCTATCGGATGCGGCCAAATACAGCTCCATGATGAAGGAGTACAATTCCCTCGGCCCCGTGGTGGATGTGATCCGCCGTGTGACGGATGCCGAAGGGCAGATGGCCGATGCGGAACATATGATGCATTCGGAGAGTGATCCCGATCTCAGACAGATGGCAGAAGAGGAGTATTACGCTCTGCGTGAGGAGCTTGTCGGTTTGGAGGAAGAGCTTCGTAAGATGCTGATCCCGAAGGATCCCAATGACGATAAAAACGTGGTTATGGAGATCCGCGCGGGAACGGGCGGGGAAGAGGCGGCGCTGTTTGCCGCCGATCTGTACCGTATGTACGTAATGTATGCAGAGGCCCACGGCTTCCGCTGCGAGGTCGCCGAGATCAACGAAACGGAATTGGGTGGATACAAAAAGATCACCTTCCTTGTCAGCGGAAACGGCGCCTATTCCCGATTCAAGTTTGAGAGCGGCGGACATCGGGTCCAAAGAGTTCCCGTTACCGAATCCTCCGGGCGGCTCCAGACGTCGGCAGCTACCGTGGCGGTGCTTCCCGAGGTGGAGGACGTGCAGGTGGAGATCAACCAGGCCGATCTGCAGATCGAAGCAATGAAAAGCTCCGGTGCCGGCGGCCAGCATATCAATAAAACTTTGTCGGCAATCCGCCTGATCCATAAGCCTACCGGCATTGTGATCGAGTGCCAGGATGAACGCAGTCAGCTGCGCAATAAGGAAAAAGCACTGCGTTTGCTCCGCGCCCGCCTCTATGAGGAGAAGCAACGAAGCCAAACGGACCAGATCGCGTCCGAGCGTAAATCCCAGGTGGGAACTGGCGATAGAAGCGGAAAGATCCGCACCTATAACTTCCGGGAAGGCCGCGTGACCGATCATCGGATCGGACTTACGCTGTATACGTTGGATACGGTGATGGACGGGGATCTGGACGCTCTGATCGATGCGCTGAGCGCCGCAGATATGGAAGAAAAGCTGAAAGAAAGCGATAAAGAAGCATGAGTTTGACAACGGAATTTTATAGAATGGGTACCGATCCCCACTCGGACGAAGCGGCGCTGACGCGTGCCGCCGCCATCATTCGGGATGGCGGTTTGGTTGGTATGCCCACAGAAACGGTGTACGGCCTGGCCGCGTCCGCTTTCAATGAGCATGCGGCGGAAAAGGTCTACGCGGCCAAAGGGCGTCCGTCGGATAATCCGCTGATCGTGCACGTGGCGTTTCCTGCAGAAGCGGAGTCGATCGCCTATACGACCGAATTGTATTATGCACTCGCCGAACGTTTCATGCCCGGTCCCCTTACCGTGATCCTTCCCAAAAAGAATACGGTGCCTGCCGGTGTGACAGGCGGTTTGGATACGGTGGCCGTGCGTTGTCCTGCACACCCGGTGGCAAACGAACTGATTCGCCGGGCGGGTGTGCCCATTGCGGCACCTTCTGCCAATCGATCCGGGTGTCCGTCCCCCACTACGGCCGAGCACGTTTTGCGGGATATGGACGGACGGATCGAGATGATCCTGGACGGAGGCCCCTGCGAAATCGGCCTGGAATCCACGGTTATCCGCTTGACGGCGGACGGATGCGAGATTTTGCGCCCCGGTGCCGTGACGGAATTTATGCTGGCGGAGGTAGCGGGCAGTGTGTCCGTGGCCAAAGCCGTGATCGATCCTGCCCTGGCAGGGGACAAGCCCCTGTCGCCGGGTATGAAGTACAAGCATTATTCTCCCAATGCGGAGGTGGTGTTGGTGGATGGGGATGATATCCGATTCGAGGAATACGTCCGCAGTCATATTGCCGAGACGGAAGCGGTGGTTGTTGCCGATTCATGGGCAAGCCGATTCGATTTTTGCAACCGCCTTTCTTTTGGAAAAACGACAAACGCCGAAGAAGAATCCCGCGCTTTGTTCTCCGTTCTCCGCGAAGCGGACGACAGGGAATATACCCGCGTGTACATACAGCTCCCGCCACCGGAAGGCGGATACCTCGCATTATATAACCGCTTGATCCGTGCCGCAGGCGGACGGATCGTTCACATCAAATAATCTGGAAGAGGATTTTACGCTATGGCAAGGAAAAAGACCAAGGCCCAGCCCACACCGGAGATCATAGCTCCGGTACAGGATCAGCTCATCACCGATACCATAGAGAAAAACTAT
>JBGVJO010000331.1:0-3222 GCA_045129535.1 Eubacteriales bacterium | reverse complement strand
GTGTCCACGTCCTCGGTAACTACCTCGCGGACGGAGATCACGGCACAGCTCTGAATGCCCCGCAACGAAGCGCCGGAGGCAACGCGGCGCAGGGAAGCCGTTTCGGCATCCGTGCAGTGTAAGCGGACGGGGAGGGAAATGCCGGTGTATACGTCTGTCAGCGTATCCAGATCCTCTGCTTTGGTTACGGAGGGATCTACGGCCGCGTAGGTCAGGGATACGGTGATCTTCGGGTTGTGCAGAAGAAGCTCTGAGGGGGAGCGGGCCGTATTGTCCTGCTCAGGAAAGGAGAATACGTGCAGAGCCAGAAAGGGCTCTGCGGCATCCAGCCGGTCCTTGAGAAGATTACCCAGCATCAAAGTCGCGGTTACGATAAAAACAACCAGGATAAGGGGGATCAGGATCCGTTTCCATTTTTGTTTTCGGCGTTCGCCGAAATACCGCAAAGAAGGCGATCGTTTCATCATGGCACCTTACTTATCAAAATCGTCGAGGATGG
Organism: Eubacteriales bacterium; assembly: GCA_045129535.1. Classification (GTDB taxonomy): domain Bacteria; phylum Bacillota; class Clostridia; order Oscillospirales; family CAG-272; genus SIG701. The sequence goes on along the minus strand of JBGVJO010000331.1, from coordinate 2,723 downwards.
TCAGCAGCGTGTAATCGTACAGAGGGGCCCGCGGCACGGGGGTAAGGGATTCGGCCTTCCGTTCCAGCATCAAACTGAAGCAGGCGTCCCGGTAGTCGTCACACAGCTCCGCCCGGTTTTTCTCAATATAGGCGGGATCCTTTTCACAGCGGAGAAGAATACTGTAGCCGGCGGGGGTCTTGATCACGTCGCTGATCTCATCCACTTCCAGAGAAAAGGCCGCATCCTCGAATTCCTTATAGCGCACACCGCGGCAGATGTAGTAGCCGTCGGTGTTCTGAAACATATACAGATCCTCGCCGTACTTGCCCACCAGGGTATCAAAATCCTCGCCGGCAACGGCCCGCGCACGAAGCTCCTCTGCCTTTTGTCGGTTCGAGTCGGGATCCTCACCGGGATCGTTTTGGATCAGGATCTGCTTTACGCGGATGAAGGTGTCGTCCTCGAGAAGGGGATACAGCTTTTCGTCGTCCACCTCAATGTCGCCGGCTTTCAGAACGGCGTAGTACAATTCCTGCTGGCATACGCTGACGGTGGTGAAGAAGCGATAGACGCTGTCGTTCAGATAGCTTTCCCGCAGAGCGGCCGCGTAAGCCTTCTCATCGACATATTGGGCAACGTAGCCGTTCATCAGCGTCTCTACCAGCTCGTCGATGGCACCGCTTGCGGTGTCCACACCGTATTCTCGGCAGAGGGACAAGGTGGCGTACTGAGAGCACAGCGTGTCAAAGCACTGATCAAAAATTTCGTTTTGAGCCAGTGCGGCGGTTTCCACGTTCCAGTAGTCCGTCTTTCCTTCGGCATACTTGTCCATATAGTTGCATACCAGGTAACGGAATTGCTCGTAGGGAACCTCAAAGCCGTCGATGGACAAAACGGTCTGCCGCTCCGCTTTGGTGCTCTTTCGGGCATCACTGCAGGCGGAAAGAGGCAAAAGCATGCATAAAGCCAGGAGGACGGCGCCGGCGCGGCGCAGTGTATTTTTCAAAGACATAAACAGCCTCACGGAGTATATATAATATTTCATTCTTCATTATAACAGAGCATTATGAACATATGGTGAACGGAGAAGAAAAAAGGCGGATAATCCTATTGCACCCGGGAGATGGCTGTGATATAATGTACACAGCATAAAATATCTTACGATAATTTGCTGTGTACGCAGTATATAGGATACAGTGAGGTGCGCTATGTTTGATTCCAACCGTTCGATTGATTTGAAAAGCATCATCAAAGAAATGAAACTGGAGACGGACTATATGCCCCGTCCTGCGGAGGAGATTCAGATCCATCTGGCGGACGTGGGACGTCCCGGCCTGCCTCTTATGGGATATTTCGAGCACTTTGAGCCCGAGCGTATCCAGATCATCGGTAACGCGGAGTACGCTTTTCTGGAGCAGAGATCCGCACAGAATGAAACGGAGTGCATAACGGCGCTTCTGTCCCACCATCCGGTGGCGATCGTGTTCACCCACGGGAATCTTCCCACGCCTCATTTTTTGGAGCTGGCGGAGTATTTTGAGGTGCCCGTTCTCCATACCGGCGAATCCTCCGGTAACGTTATGGCACAGATCATTGCCTATCTGACGCTGACTCTGGCCCCCTGCATTACAAGACACGGCGTGCTGGTGGAGGTGTACGGCGAGGGCGTTCTGATGCTGGGCGACAGCGGCGTCGGTAAGAGTGAGACAGCCATTGAGCTGATCAAGCGCGGCCACCGTCTGATTGCGGACGACGCGGTGGAATTGCGTCGCGTATCCGCCAAGACCATCGTGGGCTCTGCCCCCGAGATCATCCGTCACTACATTGAGTTGCGCGGTATCGGTATCGTGGACGTGCGCCGTCTGTTCGGTATGGGTGCCGTTAAGGATTCCGAGCGGATCGATATGATTATCAATCTGGAAAACTGGGTGCAGGGCAAGATGTATGATCGCCTGGGCCTGGAGGCAGAATATACAGACATTATGGGAATCAGCATTCCCACTACCACGATCCCGGTCCGTCCGGGACGAAATCTGGCCATCATTATTGAGATCGCCGCCATGAACAACCGCCAGAAGCGGATGGGCTATAACACGGCGGAGGAATTCAATAAGAAGCTGATGGGCAATATGGGACTGAGCGACGACCGCTGATCCCTTTGCAATACAGAATAACAGAGTAGGCGTATGCGCGTAAAGTGCCGTGGGACGGGGAGTTGCCCATAGGACGAAGATCACGATCGCGGTGCGTATGCCGCATCCCGCTGTTGCATACGAGAGCATATCTCCGACTGCAATAACGAGCTCAGGCATTCGGAGGTGTAACTATGCCGAAAAACGAAACAACCCGCAAAAAAACCGCTCTCATCACCCTTTTTGCCATGCTCACGGCGATCTCCGTCGTGGTGGGCATTTTGTGCAAGAATCTGTTCACCGTGGCCGTCTATTACCGGTTTACGCTGGAGAATATCGGTATCATCTTTGCCGGCATCTTCTTCGGACCGGGGGCCGGTGCCCTGGTGGGCATCGCGGTGGATGTGATCAGCTGTCTTCTCTCCACCAATCCCGCGGTCAATCCGGTGATCATGCTGGGCGCATTGACCGTGGGCGTGTCCTCGGGCATTGTCTCCCGCTATGTAGTGCGGGAGCGGGGCTTGCGCCAGTATATTTTGAGCGCCGCTGCAGCCCATCTTCTCGGGCAGGTAATCATCAAATCCATCGGGAAAATGATCTATTTCGGCA
>JBGVJO010000330.1:0-1399 GCA_045129535.1 Eubacteriales bacterium | reverse complement strand
CTTGGGCTCCAGATGATTTTCCCGCAGAGCGGAGGTCAATTCCGCCATCCGATCCGGGCGGTACACGGTGTAAAAGAGCCCGCCGGTAGACAGAATTCGCGCGGCAGCGGCACAGAAATCCATAGCCGTGCCGTTCAATTCCCGCCGCGCCATATCGCTTTGCTGCGTAGCGGAGGCAAAGCCCGATCCCGCCGGCATATATGGCGGATTGGAGATCACAACCGAGACGGTGCCGTCGGTATCCGCCTGGCGGATTTCCCGCACGTCTTTTTCCAAAACGGTGATGCGGTCCTCCAGATGATTCAGGGCGGCGTTGCGTCGGATCAGTTCGCAGAATTCGCTTTGAATTTCCACCGCATACCCGTGGCGGTATTTGTTTCTTGCGAGGCACAAAAAGGCGGCCACACCGGTGCCGCTTCCCAGATCCGCCATCGTGCCGCCGGGCAAAGCGCGGGCAAAGGCGGCCAAAAGATAGGCGTCCGTCGTAAACGTAAGCCCGCCGATCTTTTGAAGCAGGGAAAGGTTTTCGTTTATTTTATCCAGGCGCTCGTCAGCACCCGGCGTCAGTCGTAAAGCGTCCATTGACATAGGATACCACCAAAAAAAGATAACAAAAAACGCGCACAAGGCGCGGTTTTTGTGCTTGCGGCGGAGCCGCTAACTATTGAAATTATTCAGCAACGGGAGCGCCAACAGGGCAAACGCCTGCACAAGCGCCGCACTCGAGACACTGTTCAGCGTCGATTACGTACTTGCCGTCAACTTCCTTGATGCAATCAACAGGGCACTCGGGAGCGCATGCGCCACAGCCGAGGCACTCGTCAGCAACGATCTTGTAAGCCATGATATGTACCTCCGATATAAGATTGATACTATTGTATCATAAATTTACGAAAAAGCAATCGGTTTTGCGAAAATTGTTTGTGAATCTTTCAGGAAAGGATGGAGTTTATTTTTTCTCCTGTGATTTTTTCTCGGGCATTTTGATAACGGTGACCTCATCCCGGTGAATATGACGGAAGGAAACGTTGCCTTGCTTATCGGTCAGGGATACTTTCAGCATGCCGCTCAAGGGAGTGATTTCCGTAACGGTGCCTACGCCGTCAGAGGTCTTTACACGGCTGCCCACGGGCGGGGTCAGACGAAGTTCCTCCTCATAGGTCTGATATTCGTAGTTCAGGCAGCACATAAGACGGCCGCAGGTGCCGGAGATTTTGGCAGAGTTCAGGGACAGATTCTGCTCTTTGGCCATCTTGATGGATACCTGTGCAAAATCGGACAGGAAGGTAGAGCAGCAGAAGGGACGGCCGCATACGCCGATGCCGCCCATCATCTTTGCCTCGTCACGGATACCGATCTGTCGAAGCTCGATGCGGGTGCGGAAAACGGAGGCCAGATC
>JBGVJO010000329.1:0-5231 GCA_045129535.1 Eubacteriales bacterium | reverse complement strand
TCCGCTCCCCCGGTCCGGACGGAGCGGATTTCACCCGAGCCTTGGAGGCCCGGGGCATTCGCGTGCACAACCGCGCCAGCAACACGCTGTACGAGCAGCCGGAGATTCTTCTTATGCTCTCGGTGCTCCACTCCATTGATAACCCCACCAGGGATATTCATCTGGCCGCGGCTATGAAGAGCCCTATATTCGGATTCACGCTGGACGATCTGGTGCGGATCCGCCACGCCGTTTCCTACGGAAGTCTTTGGGATGCGGTGAACCTTTGCCAAAAGGAAAGCGTACCCGAGGCCGGTGTGACGGAGGATCTGTCCCGCCGCTGCGGAGAATTCATCCGCCGCCTGGAAAATCTGCGAAAGGATGCCCGCCAGATCGGTGCCGATACGCTGATTCTCCGTCTGTATGCGGAAAGCCGCATTCTCCATTTGCTGGAGGGAGATCCCTCCATGGATGGGGGAGCCGCACGGGCCAATCTCCAATCCTTGTACGACGAAGCCCGCCGTTTCGAGAACGCCACGGGCGGCGGTCTGTATCCGTTCCTTACCCACATAGAGGCCGTAGCGGAATCGGGCAGCACGCTGCCCCAGAAGGACGCCGATCCCAACGCGGTTCGCATTCTCAGCATACACCAGTCCAAGGGACTGGAATTCCCCGTATGTTTTCTTGCCCGCACCGCCAAGGAGCGGAATCTGCGGGATACCTACGCACGGGTACTGTTTGATCCCGCCGTGGGCGTGGCTATGAAATTGCCCGACGAGGGCGGCGTGGTACGGTGCGACACCCCCCTGCGCCGATCCGTTTCCGCCGCCATGGCGGACGCCATCATCGAAGAAGAGATGCGGGTCTTGTACGTGGCTATGACCCGTGCCAGAGAGCGGCTGATCATCACCGCCACCCTGGACAAGGCGGAGGAGGAGCTGCAAAACCGTGTTTTCGGCGCCCGATTCACCACAGACTACACTGTCTACCGTGCACCCAACAACATCACGTGGATTTTGGACGCCATTGAATCCGCCCGCTATCACGGAGAAAAAACGATCGACTTCGTGAACGTGGAGATCGTAAACAGCCTCCAGGAGGCGGAGGACCGCCCTGACACCGTATCCGACACCACGCCCGCCCCCGTAAACGAGGACGCAGTGGCGCAGTATCGGGAACTGTTTGAGAAGCGGTTCGCCTACCGCTATCCCCACGGTTCGCTCGCCGGTATTCCCGCCAAGCTGACGGTGTCCCGTCTGTATCCGGGCATTCTAGACGAAATCGAATCGGCGGAATCCACCCGCACGGACATCACCCGCACCCCGTCCTTGCCCCCGCGCGGGGAGCGGAATCGGGCACCCCGATTCCTCAAGGGAAAAACGGAATTTGAGGCCTCCTTTGCCGGGACGGCCACCCACACCTTTATGCAGTTCTGCGACTTTGACGCTTTGGCCAAATCCGGCGCGGAGGCGGAGCTGCATCGGCTAAGAGCCGAGGGATTTCTTTCCGCCGCTATGGCGGAGGCTGTGCGACTGGACGAGATCGAGAAATTCCGCGAAAGCGAACTGTTTGCCCGAATGCGGGATGCATCCTATATGCGGCGGGAGTTCCGCTTCAACGCATCCCTGCCCGCTTGGGACTTCACCACCGATCCCACCCTGGCCGAAGAATTGCGCCGGGAGGGAGCGGACATCATCGTCCAGGGCGTAGTGGACTGCCTGTTTATCGACCGGGACGGCCGTGCCGTCTTGGTGGATTACAAAACGGATCGGCTGAGTGATAAGGAAATGGCCGATCCCGCCCTGGCGAAAAAGAAGCTGCTGGAGCGGCACCGCACCCAGCTGATCTACTACCGCGCCGTCTGTCGGGAGATGTTCGAGTGGGAGATCGAGGAGTGCGTGATCTACTCCCTGCCCCTCGGCGGGGATATTACAGTGGAATGAATGGCGGGAGGGGCTTTTTAAAAATTCCCAATTACCTTTTGTGTTCATGGGGTAATTTTCGTTTCACCAAAGCCTCCCTCCGAGAGGGAGGGGGACCGCGCTGACTTCCACGAAGTGGAATGTCACGTGGTGGAAGGAGCCTGCGTAACCATACGATTCAGTTGAATTTTCCGTACACACGCTCTCCCTCAGTCGCCTAACGGCGACAGCTCCCTCCCGGAGGGAGCCACAGAAATGGCGACGTTTATCCGGGAACACAAAGTCGAATTGGGGCTTTTTCAAAACCCCCTCCCACACCCTCCGCAAAAACTTTCCCTCAAAACAAAAACCCCTGTGGATCTTACGATCCACAGGGGTTTTATTACGCAATTTTACGCCTTGCCAACGGAACCGAACAGCTCCATCTTCTCGCGTACGGTAGCCTTGATAGCCTCAACGCCGGGAGCCAGAACTTTTCTGGGGTCAAAGCCCTTGCCAACCAGATCCTTACCCTCTTCGATATACTTACGGGTAGCTTCGGTGAATGCGATCTGGCACTCGGTGTTTACGTTGATCTTGCAAACGCCCAGATCGATTGCCTTCTTGATCATATCGGCAGGAATGCCGGTACCGCCGTGCAGAACCAGGGGCATATCGCCGGTGGTGTTCTTGATGGACTCCAGCACGTCGAAACGGAGGCCGGGCCAGTTTGCGGGATACTTACCGTGGATGTTGCCGATGCCGGCAGCCAGCATGGTAACGCCCAGATCAGCGATCATCTTGCACTCTGCAGGATCGGCGCACTCGCCGCCGCCTACAACGCCGTCTTCCTCACCGCCGATAGCGCCAACCTCTGCCTCCAGGGACAGGCCCTTCTCGTTGCAGATGTTGATCAGCTCGGTGGTCTTAGCCAGGTTCTCCTCGATGGGGTAGTGAGAGCCGTCGAACATTACGGAAGAGAAGCCTGCTTCGATGCAAGCCTTGGTTGCCTCGTAGGAGCCGTGGTCCAGGTGCAGAGCAACGGGAACGGTGATCTTCAGATTCTCCAGCATACCGTTTACCATACCAACGATGGTGGAGTAGCCGCACATATACTTGCCGGCGCCCTCGGATACGCCGAGGATAACGGGAGACTTCAGCTCTTCTGCGGTGAGCAGGATCGCCTTGGTCCATTCGAGGTTGTTGATGTTGAACTGACCAACGGCGTAGTGACCGTCACGCGCCTTGGCCATCATTTCCTTAGTAGAAACGAGCATTATGGATTCCTCCGTGTTTTTTAATTTCTTACTCCCCTTATTATAAACCAAAAATCCCCCCAGTGCAAGGATTTTTTCGAAATTCTTTCCCATAATATCATTTTCCCTGCCTGCCGCCCCACTTGCTTTTGGGGGGCGGGTGTGCTATAATTACACAAGGAATCCACAAGAAAGGGGGACGCCTATGGAATTCGATCCTATTGCCACGGCGTGCTTCACCGGCCACCGATCCATTCCGCCGGAGCGGGAGGATGCCATCCGCCGCAAAACGAAGCAGACGGTTCTCTCGCTGATCGGCCGCGGATACGATACGTTTATCGTGGGCGGCGCCCTTGGCTTTGACACACTCGCCCAGCAAATTCTTACCGAGCTGCGGGAGGAATTCCCTTATATCCGCATCGTAATGGCCGTTCCCTGCCCCGAACAGGACAAAAACTGGGGGGAGGAAGATCGGCACACCTACCGACAGCTCCTGGAGGGGGCGGACGCCCGGATTCTCATCTCCCGGGAATATACAAGAGATTGTATGCTGAAGCGAAACCGGTATATGGTACACCACGCCTCCGTCTGCATCGCCTACTGCACCAAGGACACGGGCGGCACGGCCTACACCGTCCGCTACGCCAAGGACACGGGCAAAGCCGTGCTCTTTATATAACGCATACCGAAAAAAGGACAGGGAACGCAGTTCCTCTGTCCTTTTTATTCTGTTACGCCAGCTTCTTTTCCAGGCGGGCGCGGATCTCCTTCAGGAATTCCGCAGAATTCACCGCACGGGGGGTAATGCCCTCGGCCAGGGATACCAGATCCTTAGTCATCACGCCGTCCGTGAGCGTCTCGATGCAGGCGGCTTCCAGCGCATCGGCATAGGCCATCAGCGCGGGAATATTGTCCATCTCACCCCGCTTGCGAAGGGCACCGGACCAGGCGTAGATGGTAGCCATCGGATTGGTGGAGGTTTCCTCCCCCTTCAGATAGCGGTAGTAGTGACGGGTTACGGTGCCGTGGGCGGCCTCATACTCGTAGCAGCCGTCGGGGCTGACGAGAACGGAGGTCATCATGGCAAGAGAACCGAAGGCGGTGGAGATCATATCGCTCATCACGTCGCCGTCGTAGTTCTTGCAAGCCCAGATGAAGCCGCCGCGGGAGCGGATCACGCGGGCCACCGCGTCGTCGATGAGAGTATAGAAATAGGTGATGCCGGCGGCCTCAAAGGCCTCCTTGTAATCCGCCTCGTAGATCTCGGCGAAAATATCCTTGAAGGTATGGTCGTAGATTTTGGAGATGGTATCCTTGGTGGAGAACCACAGATCCTGCTTGGTTGACAGAGCGAACCGGAAGCAGGCGTGGGCGAAGGAGCGAATGGAATCGTCCTTGTTGTGCATGCCCTGGATGATGCCCTCTCCCTTGAAATCGAAGATGGTCTGGCGGGTTTCCTTACCCTCGGCATCGGTGAATACCAATTCCGCCTTGCCCGCGCCGGGAACACGGAACTCCGTATTCTTATACACGTCGCCATAGGCGTGACGGGCGATGGTGATGGGGGCCTGCCAGGTACGCACGGAGGGCTTGATGCAGTCGATCAAAATCGGCGCGCGGAACACGGTGCCGTCCAGGATAGCACGGATGGTGCCGTTGGGAGATTTCCACATCTCCGTCAGGTTGTATTCCGTGACGCGCTGGGCGTTGGGAGTGATGGTGGCGCACTTTACGGCCACCTTATACTTCTTATTGGCCTCGGCGGCGGCGATGGTCACAGCATCTTTCGTGCGCTCACGCTCCACCAGACCCAGATCGTAGTACTCGGTTTTCAGATCCACGAAGGGAAGGATCAATTCGTCCTTGATCATCTTCCAAAGGATACGGGTCATTTCGTCCCCGTCCATCTCGACCAGGGGCGTTGTCATTTTGATTTTTTCCATCATTCATTACCTCCGAATATATAGGAAAAAGAATTGGGTTCGGCTCACGCCGGGGGACATTACATAAAAACATTCGTCTTGGGGGGGGGGGGGGGGGGGGGGGGGGGGGGGGGGGGGGGGGGGGGGGGGGGGGGGGGGGGGGGGGGGGGGGG
>JBGVJO010000328.1:0-1321 GCA_045129535.1 Eubacteriales bacterium | reverse complement strand
GCTTGAAGGTCAGACCGTATACTTCCTTACCGGTCTTTCGGCGGATCAGCTCTACGCCGCCGATGATGTTGGACCACTGATCGTCGCCGCCGAACTCCAGCGAGCAGCCGTAATCCTGGTACAGGCGGTAGAAGTCGTAGCTCTGCATAGTCATGTAGTTGAATTCCAGGAAGGTAAGGCCGGTGTCCAGACGGGACTTGTAGCACTCTGCCGCCAGCATACGGCTGATGGTGAAGTAGGGGCCTACCTCGCGGAGGTACTCGATGTAATTCTTGTTCATCAGCCAGTCGGCGTTGTTGACGAAGGTAACCTTCTCGGGATCCAGCAGCTTGGACATCTGCTTCTTGAAGCACTCGATGTTGTGGGCGATGGTCTCCTCGGTCAGCATCTTACGCATATCGCTCTTACCGGAGGGATCGCCGATCATACCGGTACCGCCGCCGAACAGGGCGATGGGATGATGGCCTGCGCGAAGCATATGCGCCATAATCTTCAGCTGGATAAAGTGACCGATGTGCAGGCTGTCCGCCGTCGGGTCAAATCCGATATAGAAGGTCATGGGTTCGCCCGCAAAGCGCTTGGCAACCTCTTCCTCGTTGGTACACTGGGCAATCATGCCTCTGGCCTTAAATTCTTCAAACAGATTCATAATCATTCTTCACGGCAACGCCGTGCTCCTTTCAAACTGTAAACATATCTCCGCTCAGCGGATAATTATTGATTGTTTTCGATCATTTCCCGTGCGGCATCCCGCTGGGTTTCCGTAACGGACACACCGCCGATGATTCGTGCGATCTCGCTGACGCGGCCGCTCTCATCCAATTCCTCGATCTCACTCTCGGCCCGGCTGTCCGTGACCTTTTTACGAATAAGGAGGTGTGTATCCGCCAGCGAGGCAATCTGGGGTGAGTGGGTGATACACAGCACCTGCGCGGTATCGGAGATTTCCTTCAATTTGATACCGATCTTCTCCGAGGTACCGCCGGACACGCCCGCATCGATCTCGTCAAACACCACAGTATTGGCACCGCTCTTTACGTTCATCACGCTACGAAGTGCCAGCATCACGCGGGACATCTCACCGCCTGAGGCAATCTTGCCGAGGGGCATAGGCGGCTCGCCCGGATTGGTGGCGATCATAAACGTCACGTCGTCCGATCCGCGGGTACCGAACTGCTCTTCCCCGCCCGCATACACCTTTTGTATATCCACGAGGAAGCGAACCTTCGGCATATCCAGATAGGAAAGCGTATCGCATACGCCGCGGCTGATCGTCTCGGCGGCTTCACGGCGCAGACGAGTGATCTCGGCCGCTTTTTCG
>JBGVJO010000327.1:0-1818 GCA_045129535.1 Eubacteriales bacterium | reverse complement strand
CCGATATCAATTCTCATCCCCACGGAGCAGAGCATCTGACTCTCGTACATAACGGAATTATTGAGAATTACGCAGAACTGAAGGAAGAACTGGAAAAACTGGGCTACGAATTTGTGTCCGAAACGGATACGGAGGTAGCCGCTAAGTGGATCGATCACGTATATACGAAGATTGGCGATCCGGTAAAAACTCTCTTTGAGGCCGCAAAGGATCTGCGTGGATCCTTCGCCTTCGGCGTGATGTATCACGACCGCCCCCATACCCTGTATGCGGTTCGCCGCGACAGCCCCCTGATCGTAGCAAAGACAGAGAGCGCCGGCTTTATCGCGTCGGATATCCCCGCCATTCTGTCTCACACCCGCTCTTATTACCGTCCCGGTGAGGACGTTGTAGCCGTTCTGTGCGGCTCTGACGTGCATTTCTTCGAGGAAAGCGGCGAGGAGAAGATGCTGGTAGAGGAAACCGTAAATTGGGACGTGGAAGCGGCACAGAAGTGCGGCTATCCCCACTTTATGCTGAAGGAAATCCACGAGGAACCGGATGCACTTCGTCGCACCGTTATGCCCCATCTGAAAGACGGACTGCCCTATTTCGGCGTGCCCATGCTGGACGGTGACGGCTTGAAGGACGTAGGTACCATCCATATCGTGGCTTGCGGTACCGCTATGCACGTGGGGCTTTTGGGCCGTGCGTGGATTGAGAAATTCGCCCGGATCCGCGTGGACGTGGATATCGCGTCGGAATTCCGTTACCGCGATCCGGTACTTGCTCCCAACGATCTGGTTGTGCTGATCTCCCAGTCCGGTGAGACGGCGGATACTCTGGCGGCACTCCGCCTGGCGAAGGCCCGCGGTGTGCATACCCTGGCAATCGTAAACGTGGTTGGCTCCTCCGTTGCCCGCGAGGCGGACGACGTGATCTATACCTGGGCCGGTCCCGAGATCGCCGTAGCCAGCACGAAGGCATATATCGTGCAGTGCGCTACCTTGCGACTGCTGTCCATTCGCCTTGGTCTGGTGCACGGAAAGATGAGTGAGGACGAAGCCCGCGCCCGCTGCGCGGCACTTTCTCAGGAAATGCCTGCCGAAATCAGCAAAACGCTGGAGCTGGCACCCCAGCTGAACGGCATTGCCCGCCGCTTCAAGGAGCACGAGCATATCTTCTATATCGGCCGCGGCGTGGATAGCCATCTGTGCACCGAGGGCTCCCTCAAGCTGAAGGAAATCTCCTATATTCACTGCGAAGCGTACGCTGCCGGTGAATTGAAGCACGGCACCATCTCCCTGGTGGAAGAGGGAACACCCGTGGTGGTCGTTATCACCGAGGATTCTTTGGCGGAGAAGACTATCTCCGGTATCCGCGAGGTGCGTGCCCGCGGTGCCCACGTGGTATGCTTCTGTGCCGAGGCGGTAGCGGATCATTACAGCATTCCCGCCGATGAAATCGTGCGGATCCCCGCACCGTCGGAGGATGCGCCCCTGCCGCTGATGACCTCCCTCCAGATGCTGGCGTACTACACCTCCTTTGAGATGGGATTGGACGTAGACCGTCCCCGCAATCTGGCAAAGTCCGTAACCGTGGAATAAACGAATATAAATGCCGCACTTCGGTGCGGCATTTTTTTTCGTCAAAAATCGCGTACTGTCGGGCAAATTTACACTTTCGCCTTGATATAATGAAGAAAAAATGCTATACTACCTGTATGGATATCATTATTGATGAAAAGATCGCTGGGAAGACCATCCGCGCCTTTACCGGGCAGAATCTGGGATTCTCCTCGGCGATTTTGAAAAAATTGAAATTTTCCGAGGGCGGCAT
>JBGVJO010000326.1:0-3142 GCA_045129535.1 Eubacteriales bacterium | reverse complement strand
GCCCTTGAGGCACTGAGGGAATGGGGCGTTTTTCGCGGCTCCGCTTTGGCCGTTTGGCGGATCCTGCGGTGCAATCCCTGCGGGGGCTGCGGCCCGGATCCCGTGCCGAGGAGAAATTACAAAAAGATCGATCCCTTGAAGGATCGGAAAAAATGAGAGAGAATTTCCCCGCGTCACTGTGCGCCTCATAAGCCGGTGACGTATTCCCCCGCGCAAAATTTAAGGAAGGTATATGCGATCCCGTACGGGATGCGTATAACCGGTAAAAAGTATGCTTGACTTTATTGCAATCCCCTTGGGATGGATTATCAAGGTATGTTATTCCCTGGTGAATAACTATTTCCTGGCGCTGCTCCTTTTTGCCATCGTTATGCAGATCCTTCTTCTGTACTTCAGCATCAAACAGCAGAAGAACAGCGTACAGCAGGCAAAACTGGCGCCCAAAACCGCGGCAATCCGTAAGAAATACGCTGGCCGCAACGATGCGCAGACCCAGCAGAAGATGCAGGAAGAACTGCAGGAAATGTATCAGAAGGAAAAGTACAGCCCCTTCGGCGGTTGTCTGCCTCTGCTGATTCAGATGCCCATTCTGCTTGCGCTGTATAACGTGGTTATGAATCCCCTGCGCTATATCACCGGTATCTCCGCCGATACTATCAGCCAGATTCAGACCCACATGACGGACGATCTGGGTATCGTCCTCAATCCCCGCGGCATCTATATCGATATGATGAACTATATCCGCGAGGATATGGCGTATTACGTGGAGAAATTCGCCGAGCTGGCGGACAAGACCCTGCCCGATATGACGTTTTTGGGTATGGATCTGTCCCGTATTCCCACCACCACCTTCCAGCCCTTCGACTGGCTGATGCTGGTGCCGATCCTCACCTTCGTATTTATGCTTCTGACCCAGAAAATCACCCGTATGTTCACCTACCAGTCCCCCGAGGCCATCGAGGCGCAGAAGAACCCGTCCATGAAGATCATGAACTGGTCTATGCCCCTTCTGTCCGTGTGGATCGCGTTCAGCGTTCCCGCCGCCATCGGTCTGTACTGGATCTTCCGTAACATCATCTCCTGCATTCAGCAGATCATTCTCGCCAACGTGATCCCCGCCCCCCGTTTCACGGAGGAGGATTACAAGCAGGCGGAAAAGGAACTGAAATCTTCCGGCAAGTCCACCGCCCGCCGCTCCGTCAGCAAGGTGCCCCCGAAATCCCTCCATCACATCGATGACGAGGAATATCAGGCCAAGCTGGAGGCTGCATGGCAGAAGGCCAAGGACGAGGAAAAGAAAGCGAATGCGCCCGCTCTGAAAGAGGAAAAGGAGGTAGTCAATACCCCCGATACCGCCGAGGTAAAGGCCGACGAGGCTCCCATCCTCAAAGAGGATGAGGCTCCCATCCTTAAAGAGGATGAGAGGGTGAAATACGAGAAAAAGGTAACCCCCACATCCGGTCCCAAGTACAACAAGACCGGCAAAAATTATAAGAAATAAGTGACGGGATCTATATGAAAAACGAAGTAATTATCACGGCCAAAACCGTGGATGAGGCCATGGCCCAGGCTCGCCGGGACTACGGCTCCTCCGAGAACGAATTGGCCTTTGAGATTCTGGAAATGCCCAAAAAGGGATTTTTGGGATTCGGCTCCACCGCCGCCAAGGTGAAGGTAACGATCACCAAGGCCCTGGGGGACGTGGATCTGTCCGATCTGGTTTCCTCTATCCGCAATATGAAGATCACCACCGACCGTGGCGGTGAGGAGGAAAAGAAGCCTCAGAAGCAGGAAAATAAGAACAAGAATCACCAGAGCGGCAAGCCCCAGCAGCAAAATAAGCAGCAGAATCAGAATCCGAACAAGCAGCAGAAGCCCCAGCAGCCCCAGCCCCAAAAGGCTGCCGTGAAGGAAGAAAAGCCCGCTGTCAACGAAAACGATCTGCCCGCTGCTCTGCGCCGCCCGGAGAACAAAAACCAGAACAATAAGCAAAACAATAAGAAGCCCCAGAAGAAGGAGCGCCCCGCCCAGACCCAGCGTCCCGGCGAGGAAAAGAAGCAGGATCTGCTCTCCGCCGTTATGGGTATCAAGGCACCGGAAGCTCCTGCCAACGCTCCCGCGGTAACGGTTACCCCCGTCCACGTGGAAAAGAAGAAGCAGGAGAAAAAGCCCGCACAGCCGAAGCAGGAAGCTCCCGCACCCCAGCCCGAGAAGAAGAAGGAAAGAGCGCCCCGTGAGGAAAAGCCCCACGTGGAATTCGTTACCCCTGAGGAGATGGATTTCGCCCTCGGCTTCACCAATACCCTGCTCAAGAATATGGAACTGAGCGCCACCGCCAAGGCAGAGCCCGCTCCCGCGGAACTCACCGTACCGGAGGGTATGGTCTACGCCAAGATCGTCATCGAGGGGGATGATACCGGTATTTTGATCGGTCACCACGGCGATACGCTGGACGCGATCCAGTACCTGGCCAACCTCTGCGCCAGCCGCAACAGCGGAAACGGCAAAAAGGAATTCGTCAAGATCGTCGTCGATATTGAGAATTACCGCGCCAAGCGTGAGGAGACCCTTCGCGCGCTGGCCCGCCGTATGAGCGCCAAGGCCGTGAAGTACAAGCGGAATTTCGTTCTGGAGCCCATGAATCCCTACGAGAGACGGATCATCCACTCCGAGGTACAGGGTATGGAGAACGTATCCACCCACTCCGTGGGCAGTGACGAGAACCGTAAGATCGTCATCACCTACGAAGGCCCCGATAAGGTAAATCACTCCCGCAAATCCCGGGATAAGAAAAAGAACAATCAGCCCCGTCATCAGCTGCCTAAGCTGAGCCGCGAGGAGATCGAGGCAAGAGAAAAGGATCTGGCCGAATACCGTGCGGAGCGTGAGACCGCACAGAAGCCCGTGCGCGCCAAGTCCATCGACGATATCCGCATCGATCTGAGCGGAGATTCCACTCTGACCTTCGGCTCCATCGGCAAAGACGAGGCCGAGGAAAATCTGAGAGAATTGTGAAAAGCATAAAAAATTCCCGCAGACCCTTGGCTTAACAGTGATAAGGAACTAATTTACTTATCAACTGTTAGCTGACGGTTTCCGGGGTGCATACGGACAAATCCCGTCTGGTTTCTAACAGGAAGTC
>JBGVJO010000325.1:0-2540 GCA_045129535.1 Eubacteriales bacterium | reverse complement strand
TTTGGTATACTGTTTGTATACATATATCTATTATTACGGAGAATATATGCTGAACAGACGAAAATCTCACCGCAAGCTCGCATGGCTTCTGGCCGCTATGCTGTTTTTGCAGAGCTGCTCGCTGATTGTAATAAACGATCCCACCGCCGACGGGAACGATCCCGACCATACCGGGGATTTCCCGGAAACCGTTCAGCCGGCGGATCCGTCGGCAGGATACGTCCCGCCGAAAGTGGACAGTAACAAAATCCACCGCGCCTACGCCGATGCTTATCTGCAATCCGTTGCCGCCAACGAATACGATCTGAATGGCGCCACGGTGTTTATCTCCGCCCCCTACGAAAGCGTCATCGGCGACGGGTCCCAGCCGGATGTATATTCCCGGGCAAAATATGAAAGAAACCGGGCGGTGGAAGAGGCCCTCGGTATCCGCATTGCCACCACCGTTACCGATGCAAATGCACTTTTTGACACCCTGCAGTCCAGCATCAAAGCCGACGAATATTTCGCCGATCTGATTCTCCTTCCCCAGAAGGACATCGGCACTTTCTCCGCAGCGGGTCTTTTGTTCAATCTGCGCAGTGCTCCTTTTTTGGATCTGACGCAGCCCTACTTTGATGCGGCCTCTGTGGACGCCGCCACCGCCGCTCACAAAACCTATGGAGTGGCCGGCCCCGCCTCCTTTGAGGAAACCTCCCTGTCCGCAGTCTATTTCAACCGCAGTCTGCTGGAGCAGCACGGACTGTCCCTTCCCTACGCCAGCGTTTACAACGGCACGTGGACCTGGGATGAATTCTTCCGCTACTGCGCGGCAGTCAGCGACATCAACGGCTCCACCGACACGCGCATTTACTCCTACTCCACCCAGTACGCCGCCCCCTATACCCCCGCCAACGTTTTCTACTCCTGCGGCGGCACCTTCGTGAATTCACGGGCCGGCACCACACCGAAAATCGCCTTTTCCCAGGACAACAGCGCGCAAGCCAACGTGGTCAGTCGCCTGTTCACCGATCTCCACCGCAACCGGGACACGGAGAACGGATTGAATCAGTTCTACACGGGTCAGTCTATGTTCTTATTGGATCGGCTGTATCTGATGAGCTGGATCCCCAACTGCGAGGACGACTGGGGCATTCTTCCCATGCCGAAGTTGAATGAGGAACAAAAAGAATACGTCTCCCTCACCGATGAATCGGCCTTGTTCTTTGCTATGCAGAAAAACACCGTCAATGCGGAAACGGCCTCCCTTGTCTTGTCCGCCATGAACGCGGCATCCTATGGGATTTTGACAGATGCCTATATTGATCTCGCCCTGCGGGATATGCTGCGGGACAACGATTCCGCCAATATGCTGGAGATCATTGCCCATTCCCGCACCTACGATTTCGCTTTGGCCTTCGGCCCCGCCAACGATTCCCTGGTTTATGCCACGGTAGGCGGTATGCGGGATCTGGCCGACGGAAGCAAGTTTTCGTCTATCTGCTCCCGCATCTCTGCGGCCAACAGCCAGCTTGCCTCCAAATATCCGGCAAACTGATTTATTACAGTATACGCTCATCGTCCTTAGAACAGAACAAAAGGAGGTTTTGAATCTGTGAGCATCAGCGATTGGAATAACGCTCTGACATTATTCGGGCGTTTGATGGATACGCGTCAAGCCATCAAGCCTATCTATTCGGACACCTCCGAGAAGCCGCCCTTCCGCCACACACCTGTGAACCAGCCCTTCGTGCGCTGTCTTCCCGAGGCAGTGGGCGTATCCTCCGCCAGAATTGCCGATTTTCTTTGCGAGATCGCCGAGGATGAAACGCTGAATATGCACAGCATCCTGATTCTGAAGGACGGCAAAATGATCGCCCAGGCAGAATTCGCCGATCAGAGCACCTCCGTATGGAAGTACACCTTCTCCGCCTGCAAAAGCATTACCTCGCTGGCCATAGGATTTTTATATGATGAGGGGATTCTTTTGCCCGAGGAAAAGCTGACGGAGATCTTCGGCGAGACGATCCCCGCACTTACCCGTATCGCCATACGGGATCTTACGGTAGAAAATCTGCTCACCATGACCACCGGCGCCTCCTTCAACGAGATTATGGCCATGACCGACACGGATTGGGTCAAGGGATATTTTTCAGGTGCTTTTGTCCCCGGCAACTTCTTTTATAACAGTCTGAACACCTATATCCTTTCCGCCATTGTAAAAAAGAAAACGGAATTGTCTCTCAGCGAATATCTGAAGCCCAGACTGTTTGATCCTTTGGGCATCGACAACTACTACTGGGAAAAATGCCCCATGGGCATCGATAAGGGCGGCTGGGGACTCTATATGCTCCCCGAGGATATGGCCAAAATCGGCCAGCTGGTTATGCAGAACGGCATCTGGAACGGAAAGCAGATCCTCTCTGCGGAATGGATCATCCGTGCCACCGCCAAGCAGGCAGATACCGGCTCCATTTCGGATTTGTTCGACTACGGCTACCAGATCTGGGTCGGCAAGGAAGCAAATACGTTTCTGTTCAACGGTATGCTGGGGCAAAACG
>JBGVJO010000324.1:0-3233 GCA_045129535.1 Eubacteriales bacterium | reverse complement strand
CGAGGATAAAAAGATCGATTTCAACAGCGAAAACGGTGTGGCGGCGGCACGGGCCATCAACGCATTGTGCCGGGATCCCCGTTTTGTGAACTTTGGTGCGGACTTTGATCCCTCCATCATTGCGGGATTCGGCGACGGCAGTGTGATCGCGGCGGTGTCCGGCACCTGGAACGCGGAGAAGATCGCCGCCGAGATCGGGGGCGAGAATTTGGGTGCCACCAAACTGCCCGTGATCGAGATTGCGGGCGTGGAGGCTCAGATGATGGGCTTTGGCGGATACAAGCTGGTGGGCGTCAACGCGGGAAGTCGTCATCCGGAGGATGCGGTGAAGCTGGCGGCCTGGCTGACCAACGAGGAGAACCAGCTGAAGCGGCTACGGGAGCGATCCATGGCGCCGGCTAACAAGAAGGCCGCCGCGGATCCCTCGGTGATGGAGAATCCCGCTTTGGCGGCACTGTCGGAACAGATGCCCTACGCGGTATCCCAGAACAACGTCCCCGCTTCCTATTGGGTGGCGGCAGAGGGCTTCGGAACGGATCTGGTGGCGGGCAACGTGCCCGACGAGGCTCTGCAGGGCAAATTGGACGTGCTGACGGAAACGGTGAACAACCCGATCGGGTGAGGCGTTTTTTAGAACAGGACAGATGGAACTTTCAGATCGGTCCACATCAAGGGGGTAGAGTATGGCGGATTTGGATTATTTGGCGTCGAGCGGGCCGCGGCGGGCGTGGATCCGCCTTACGAGGGGCGTGAAGGCTTTGCCCGGGCGGGCGAAGGAGGGAATCACCCGTTTTCCCCGACGGCTCGGCAGTATGATGCGGACCGCTTTGCGGGCAATGGTTTCCGTGGGGCTGATCTTTGTCCGAGGGGACTGGGCGACCAAGCTCTCCTTCGGCATTATGGGATTCGGCTGCCTGCGCCGGGGCCGCATCGGCCGTGGTCTGATCTATCTCTTCACCCAGCTGGCCTTCTGGTATTATTTTTTCACCTTTGGCATCGGTTGGCTGTCTTTGCTTCCCACCTTGGGAAAGACGGCCCAGGGGGAGATCTGGAGCGAGGAAAAGGGAATTTTTGAGTACACGGCGGGGGATAATTCCATGCTGGTGCTGCTGTATGGCATCGTGACGCTGATTATCCTTCTTCTGCACACCTGCATATACTTTTCCTCGGTGAGGGCCTCCTACGATTGCGAATGCCGGGCACGGGGGGCACAGCCGATCCCCACCCTGCGACAGGAGATCGCGGCCCTTCGGGACCGGGATTTCCATCGGGTGCTTTTGTTTCTGCCCACCGTGGCGGTGGTGATCTTCACCGTGTTGCCCTTGCTTTTTATGATCACTCTGGCCTTCACCAACTACGATCGGTTTCATATGCCGCCGGGAAATCTGTTCACCTGGGTGGGACTGGAAAACTTTCGTGCCATTCTGGGGCTCTCCGGCAACGCGCTGCTGGGGAAAACCTTCCGCTCCATTCTGGGGTGGACGCTCACGTGGGCCTTTTTCGCCACCGTCACCAATTACGCCCTCGGTATGATCCTGGCTATCCTCATCAACCGACGGGGGATCCGATTCAAGAAATTCTTCCGCACCGTGTTTGTTACGACGATTGCCGTGCCCCAGTTCGTGTCGCTGCTCTTTATGCGGAATCTTCTGGCGGATAACGGCCTCGTCAACGTGTTCCTTTCCCAAATGGGATGGATCGATGGGCCCATCCGTTTCCTCACCGACGGAAACATTGCCCGCATCACGGTGATCCTCGTAAATATGTGGGTGGGTATCCCCTACTCCATGCTGATTACCACGGGGATTCTGATGAATATTCCCGCCGATCTGTACGAGGCATCCCGCATCGACGGGGCAGGGCCCGTGAAGCAGTTCACCACCATCACCTTGCCCTACGTTCTGTTCGTGACGGCCCCCTATCTGATTACCCAGTTCGTGGGGAACATCAACAACTTCAACGTGATCTGGCTGCTGACCGGCGGCGGGCCCATGACGGTGGAGTATTACCAGGGCGGAAAAACGGATCTTTTGGTTACCTGGCTGTACCGCATCACCACCGGCGAGCAGAATTATAAACTGGCCTCCGTCATCGGCATCATTACCTTCGCGGTGTGCGCCACGTTCTCTTTGATCGTGTACAGCCGCAGTGCCTCGGCAAAGGAGGGGAAATTCCTGTGAGACTACGCAAGAATCTGACGAACGCTCTGATTTACGCCCTTCTTTTCACCCTGGCCGTGATCTGGCTGATTCCTTTGTTTTTTCTGATCGTCCACTCCTTTCGGGCGGAGCCGGGGGCGGCCATCCGCTATCTGTTCCCCAAGGAGTACACGGCGGACAATTATATCCGCCTGTTCACGGATACGGAGCTGTTCAATTTCCCCAGGTGGTATATGAATACGCTGGTGGTGTCGGTGGCCAGCTGCGCCTTGTCCACCCTTTACGTGCTGATGATTTCCTACGCCTTCTCCCGCCTTCGCTTCCGCTTTCGGGAGTCCATGATGCGGGCGGGACTGGTGCTCAATATGTTCCCCGGCTTTATGGCCATGATCGCCGTGTATTTTATTTTGAAGGCGGTGGGGCTGACCCAGTCGCTTCTGGCGCTGGTGCTGGTGTATTCGGGCTCGGCGGCCCTGAGCTATTACGTGGCCAAGGGGTTCTTTGACACGATCCCCCGGGCGCTGGACGAGGCCGCCTATATCGACGGGGCCTCCAAATCCACCATTTTTTGGAGGATAACCCTGCCTCTGTCCAAGCCCATCGTGGTGTATACGGTGCTGATGTCCTTTATGGCGCCCTGGATGGATTTTATCTTCGCCTCCGTGATTATGAAGGACAATTACGACAACTACACCGTGGCGCTGGGGCTGTTTCAGATGATTACGAGAGAAAATATTTACGATTACTTCACCGTGTTCTGCGCGGGAGCGGTGGTGGTGGCCATCCCCATCGCGCTGCTCTTCCTGTTTATGCAGAAGTATTACGTGGAAGGCGTGACGGGCGGTGCCGTCAAGGGATAATGTATACGGGAAGGAGATCCTTTATGAATGATTTGGGCAAGCGGCTCTCGGAGGAGATGAAACGGGCCCGCTTTGGCAGTATGTCGGTGGTGGAGCAGTACAATTTCGTGGCCGAATTCGTGATGCGGGAGCACCGCGGAGAGATCGAGGCCGCCCGGGAGAAAATGGGCACGGAAAAATGCGCCTATTACTTCTCCGCGGAGTTTCTGATGGG
>JBGVJO010000323.1:0-5141 GCA_045129535.1 Eubacteriales bacterium | reverse complement strand
TACTGCCTCTACGTTCACATTTTCTATCGCTGATCCCCCTGGCGGATTGGTTGATTTTGGGATTTTTCGTCAATCTGCGGTGAAATGCACAAAAAAACATGGCGCAATTAGAAAAAATATAAAAAATCCTATTGAAAAACTACAAAAAATGATGTAAAATATAGTGTAGTATATACAATTGTTTACATTCAGCGCTTGATTTTTTGTTTGTTGAAAGGAGACGCCATATGTCAAGCCGTCTTTTCCAGGGTATAATTCATCAGATGAGAGATACAATCGACCGTGTAACCGGCGTTATCGACGAGAACGGTGTTATTATCGCTTGCAGTGAGCTTGTGAAAATCGGCGAGATGCGTCAGGGCGTACGGGAAGAGTTGGCGTACACCACGGAATCCGTTACGCTGGGTGGATTCACCTACCGTCCGATCGGTGCGGGTGCTAAATGGGAATATACCGTATTCGTGGAAGGCGAGGACAAGATGGCGGACAAGGTTGCCACTATCCTCTCCGTGACCTTTGCCAACATCAAGAATCTCTACGACGAGAAGTATGACAAGAGCTCCTTTATTAAGAATATCATTCTCGACAACATTCTTCCGTCCGATATCTACATAAAGAGCAAGGAGCTTCACTTCAGCACCGACGAGGTGCGTATCGTGTTCCTGATCAAGTTCCATTCCAAGGGCGACGTTCTGCCTTACGATATGGTGCAGAATATTTTCCCCGATAAGAATAAGGACTACGTGATCAGCGTAGGCGAGCAGGATATCGTGCTGGTGAAGGAGATCAAGCCCAACACGCCCGTGAAGGAAGTGGAGAAGATCGCCAAGTCCATCGCGGACACCCTTAGCTCCGAGTTCTTCACCAAGGTTATTATCGGTATCGGTAAGCCCGTGGACAATATCAAGGATCTGGCCCGCTCCTACAAGGAAGCGCAGATCGCCCTGGAAGTGGGTAAGGTATTCGACACCGAGAAGAATATCATCAGCTATGAGAATCTGGGTATCGGCCGTCTGATCTATCAGCTGCCCACCACCCTCTGCGAGATGTTCTTGCAGGAAGTGTTCAAAAACGGTTCCCTGGAATCCCTGGATCGGGAGACCCTTATGACCATTCAGTGCTTCTTTGAGAACAATCTGAACGTATCCGAGACCTCCCGTAAGCTGTTCGTGCACAGAAATACGCTCGTGTACCGCCTGGAGAAGATCCGTAAGCTGACCGGTCTCGATCTGCGTGAGTTCGATCACGCCATCACCTTTAAGGTGGCTTTGATGGTTAAGCGCTATCTCACCACCAAGCCTATGAAATTCTGATAACGCCCGCGCCATCGCCGGACGTGTTTCATCCGAATAATTGTCAACAGTGTAACGCGTCAGGCATCCAAATTGTCTGACGCATTTCCTTGTATTAGTTGGTGTTTTACGGAAAAATCGGTAATTTTTTACTTGTCTGCCATATGGAGGACGTATGATTGAGTTCAAAAACGTAAAGAAATTGTATCCCAACGGCACCCATGCGCTGAATGGGATCAATTTGCAAATAGAAGACGGTGAGTTCGTGTTCATTGTCGGCCACTCCGGTGCCGGTAAGTCCACGATGATGAAGCTGCTGCTTCGCGAGGAGAAGCTTACCTCCGGCCGGCTTCGCGTGGGGGATTTCGATCTTTCCCGCATGTCTTCTTTCCGCGTGCCCCATTACCGTCGGGAGTTGGGTGTGGTTTTCCAGGATTTCCGCCTGTTCCCCGATAAGACCGTCTACGAGAACGTGGCTTTCGCCATGCGCGTGGTCGGTACCCCCTCCAAGATGATCCGCCGCCGCGTGCCGGCGATCCTCAATACCGTCAATCTGGCGGATAAGCAGAAGTGCTTCCCGAGAGAATTGTCCGGCGGTGAGCAGCAGAGAGTGGCTTTGGCCCGCGCTCTTGCCAACAACCCCAAGATTATCCTGGCGGACGAGCCTACCGGCAATATCGACCCCCAGATGAGTCTGGAGATTATGAATCTCCTCGTTAAGATCAATAAGCTGGGCAAAACGGTGATCGTGGTTACCCACGAGCAGAGCCTGGTGGATTACTATAAGCAGCGCGTGGTCACCCTGAAAGACGGCGTGATCGTAGAAGACCGTGTGGGAGGTATGTTCGAATGAGAAGATACAGTCCGGGTTACTTTTTCTCCCAGGCCTTCAAGGGCATTTTCCGCAACGGCGTTATGTCCTTTGCATCCGTGGCGGTTCTGATGAGCTGCCTGGTGGTGCTGGGCGGATTCGCTCTTTTGGTACATAATATCAACATCAATCTGGAGCAGTTCGGCCTTCTCAACGAGATCGTGGTCTTCGTGAATGAGGACGCCACGGAGGAGGAGATCGTCGCCATCGAGGAGAAGATCCGCTCGCTGGATAACGTGTCCAAGGTTGTCCGCGAGACAAAGGCGGAGGCTCTCCAGAAGCAGAAGGATAAGGCCGGGGAAGAGTATGCCGATATTTACGACATCTTTACCGACGAGACCAATCCTTTGACGGATACCTTTACCGTTACCTACGAGGATAACGATAAGGTGGTTACTCTGGCTTACGTTTTGAATCAGATCGAGGGCGTCTACCGCGTCAACAACCGTATGGATCTGGCGACCACCATCTCTTCCTTCAAGCAGACGGTGCTGCTCATCTTTACCTGGTTCCTTCTGATTTTGTCGGTTGTGACCTTGTTCGTCATCATCAATACTATCAAGCTGTCCGTGTTCTCCCGCCGCCATGAGATCAGTATCATGCGTTACGTGGGCGCTACGGGATGGTTTATTACCCTTCCGTTTGTGCTGGAAGGCATTATCATCGGTCTGTTCGCCTCCGCCGCCGCGTACTTCATTGAGTGGTATTTCTACTTGTACGTGGAGAAAATGGTGGCCAGCGAATTGCAGATGATTACTATCGTAGGCTTTGATGCGCTGCAGATGCCCTTGCTCGTGGGCTTCCTCGGTGTGGGCGTTCTGGCCGGCATCGTGGGCAGCAGCATTTCTCTCGGGAAATATCTGAAGGCATAAGGAGGCAACCGTATGAAGCATCGTGTACTGCGTAAAGGATGCCGTTTTGCGGCCCTTCTCATGATTTGCGTAATCGCGGCAGGCGTGCTCCTGGCGGGCGGCTCCGTAGCCAATGCGGACTCCAAACTGACGGACGCCACCGTACAGAAATACGAGGAGCAGATCGCCGATCTGCAGAAACAGCAGAAAGAGATTCAGAACAGACTGTCCCAGCTCTCCAAGGAGGGAAGTTCTCTCTCCGAGCAGAAGCGGGTCGTGGACACCTATATGGATACCACCCAGCGGAAGATCGAGATTGCCCAGACGCTCCTGGCGGAATTGGACGGTAAGATCAACGCCGCACGGGTTTCCATTGATGACACCCAGGCGGAGTACGACCGCATGTACGAGTTGTTCGTCCGTATGATGGTGATGAACCACGAGCAGGGCGAAACCAGCTATCTGGGGCTGATCCTCGGCTCCGACAGCCTGGGGGATTTTCTTGCCCAGACGGAGCATGTATCCCGACTTCTCGCATATAATAAGTCCGTAATGGACAGCCTGAAGCAGACGCAGGCGGAGCTGGAGGGCGAAAGGTTGTCCCTGGAGGCAAAGATCGCTATCCAGAACGAGACGATCGCCACTCTGCAGGCGGATATGGAAGATCTGGAAAAGCAGGAGACTGCCATCCTCAAGAAGATGGCCGATCTGGAAAAGGATCAGGCTGCCGCCCAGAAGGAATATTACGCCAACAAGAAGCTCGAGGACGAGTTGGATAAGGAGCTGGAGGAATACCTGGCCGAGCTCCAGAGAAAGAATCAGGCAAAGATGGAGAGCGGCGACTGGCGCTGGCCCATCGATTTGGACGATTATCAGAGATGCTCCTCCGGCTTCGGCTGGCGTAAGCTCTCCGGTGTGTGGGATTACCACCGCGGATGGGACCTTGCCGCCTATCGCGGTACACCCATTCACGCCGCTAAGGGTGGTCAGGTCGTGATCGCTACCTACCACAACAGCTACGGAAACTACGTGGTTATCGACCACGGTGACGGCGTTTCCACCGTATACGCTCACTGCAGCAAGCTGAACGTTACCAAGGGCACTACCGTAAAGAAGGGCGATAAGATCGGTGAGGTGGGCACCACCGGTAACTCCACCGGTAACCATCTCCATTTCGAATTCCGTCTGAACGGTAAGTATATCGATCCCTTTACGTATATCAAGAATCCTCCGATCTCTATTATCGCATCCCGCTACCAGAAGTAAGTGACGGGCGCATATCCTACAACGAAACCGGGTGAAACTATCCTATGAAAAAGAAAATATCCGTCGGCGCCTCCATTGTTCTTGTGCTTTTGGCGGTGCTGCTTACGTTCCAGGTGACCTTCACCGTAATGTCCGTGAAGCATCGGGAGGAAATGGCGGCGGCCTACGGCCGTCTGGCATACTTTGACAAGCTGCTGGAAGTGGATGCGCTCTACCGCAATTTGTACGTCAAAGACATTGACAGGGACGAATTGATGGACGGCATTCTGGCCGGCTACGTGATGGGAGCCGGTGACCGCTTCGGCACCTACCATCCCGCTGAGGAATTCCAGACCTACCTGGACAGCCTGAACGGCGATATGCAGGGCATCGGTGTCAACGTGATCTGGAACGCCGAGTACGGCGCCATCGAGATCATCAACGTTATGCCTGACTCTCCCGCACTGGATGCGGGCGTGGAACCGGGTGATCTGATTATCTACGTGGGTGACGAAATGGAAAACGTGGCCGATCTGGGCTACTACGGTGCACTCACGAAACTGCAGGGCAAGGCCGGTACTACGGCCGTATTTACCGTGGCCCGCGGCAAGCATTACGAGAAAACCGTTTCCTTTTCCATCCTCCGCGGATACGTGACCGAGCAGACCGTTATGTATCACGTATACGCTCTTGACAGCACGGTGGGCGTGGTGAAGATCACCGGATTTGACCGGGCTACGCCGGATCAGTTCTTCGCCGCTGTGCAGACTCTGCTGGATGGCGGATGCACCCGCCTGGTGCTGGACGTGCGAAACAATCCCGGCGGTGAATTGCAGGCCATCTGCTCCGTTCTGGACTACCTGCTGCCCTACGGTCCTGTGA
>JBGVJO010000322.1:0-5019 GCA_045129535.1 Eubacteriales bacterium | reverse complement strand
CACGCCGCTGGCCATCACCATAACCAGAATCAGCTTCCGATCCGCCACGCGGATCACCTCGAACTGATTGACCGTATTCCGCGCACTGCGGGGGCGGAGTGCCAACGCGGTGTAATTCGTCATAGACGAAGCCAGGCGCATAGCCTCCTCCAGGATATTATCCAATTCCGACTGGCGGGAACGGAGTGCGGTTTTCAACTCCGTCACCTCGCGGGAGGTCATATTATAATCCTCAATGAGGGAATCCACGTAGAAGCGGTAGCCCGCCTCCGACGGAACGCGGCCGGCGGAAGTATGGGGCTGTTCCAGATATCCCATCTCCTCCAGCTCCGCCATCTCATTGCGGATCGTAGCAGAGGAGTAGGCGATCTGCTTATACTGCATCAGATATTTGCTTCCCACCGGCTCGCCGGTTTCGATGTGAGCCTCGATAACTGCCTTCAGTATCAGTTTCTTTCTCTCGCTCAATTCGCCGATCATTTCAGATCCTCTCCTTCCCTGCAACGGAATGCTGTTTCTCTTTCGTTTTAGCACTCAATCTTTTCAAGTGCTAACCTTCGACTAACAATTTACCATTTTGACCCGGTAAAATCAACACTAATATAAATACATTCCGTTAACATTTTATGAACACGGCGATTTTTTATCACTAAAAGTGCGGGACTGCGCAAAATCACGCAGTCCCGCTGATTCCATATCTATTTTTTACAATCCTTGCGCTCTTATACCTTGTGGCGGCGTTTCCGGCAAAGGATCGCACCGCTCAGGATCGCCGGTATCGCCGGCAGCCACCACACGTCCGAGGTAGGCGGAGCCACCGGATCCGTACCCTCCCCGGGCGGAGCTATGTAGGAATTCTCGGCGTAAAATCCCGTTTCCTTCTCGTATCCCACACCGCAGACGATCTTGATCTCCCGAATATCGCAGGAGGCGTTACGGAAGACGAATCCCCGCCGACCGGTCGGAACGGCGCGCACGTTTTCCAATTTCAGCGTCTCGCTCACGTCACCCGCCACAGCGGTAATCTCCGTCAGCATACCGTGACGGACGGAAATCTCCATACGGACTTCTTCCCCGTCGGCCAACGCAGTGCGGATCCCGTCACCAAACTGCCCGGTTCTGTCGCTCTCTCCATTGGCACGGAAAAGCAGCTCCGTACGGTTGGAGGGGGCATCCCCCGAGGCGGACAAAAGAAATCCGCAATACCCTCTTTCCTCCGCCACTTCGGAGAAACGGAAGGTGAAGATGACGGTATATGTATCCGTATGAGGAATCTCCTCAGGCAAAAGGACGTACGTCTTTTTATCACTGGAAGAATGGATACGCAGATATCCGTCTGCCAGACTGCCCCTGCTTTCCTCCCAGGAGGAGGTACCAAGGCGCACGCCGGTATCGCGAAGTGACGTGTAATCACCGTAACGGGCGGCGAAAAGCACCTCACCGTCGGTGTAGGTATCCGACGCAAAAACGGGCATGACCCACGCACAGCACAAAAGAAGACACACGCCCACACAAAAGAGACGTTTCATAAAGCTGTGTATTCCGTGCATTGGATCACCCCCGCAGAATTTACTACCTATAGAATATGCGCGCATTCATAGCCGGTGCACGCATCGGGAAGAAAAAACCGCGCTCCGTCAGGAGCGCGGTAAAGTACGCAATTAGTGAACGATATAGCGCTCGGTCTCTTTGTCGAAGAGGTGGATTCTGGACATATCGATAGCCACCTTGATTACGTCGCCGGCTCTTGCCTTGGAACGGGAAGATACGCGGGCGATCATATTCTGCTCTTCTGCTACCACGTACAGATAGATCTCAGCACCCATAAGCTCGGTAACCTCAACGTCGGTCTCGATTACGGACTCGGGCATGCTGGAGAGATACATAGGCTCATCGTGGATGCACTCGGGACGAACGCCCATAACTACTTCCTTGCCAACGTACTCGAGAACAGCATCGGTAACCTTCTCAGCAGGCAGCTTCAGGGAGTCTGCACCGAACTTCACGTAAACGTCGTTGCCCTGCTTTTCCAGGGTGCAGTTCAGGAAGTTCATCTGAGGAGTGCCGATAAAGCCTGCAACGAACAGGTTTACGGGATTATCGTACAGATTCTGAGGAGTATCAACCTGCTGAATCAGACCGTCCTTCATAACTACGATACGGGTAGCCATGGTCATAGCCTCGACCTGGTCATGGGTTACGTATACGAAGGTGGTACCCACTCTCTGGTGGATCTTGGTCAGCTCGGTTCTCATGGTTGCACGGAGCTTAGCGTCCAGGTTGGACAGAGGCTCGTCGAGCAAGAATACCTTAGGATTACGAACGATAGCACGGCCCAGCGCAACACGCTGCTTCTGACCACCGGACAGAGCCTTCGGCTTACGGTCCAGCAGGTGGGTGATATCGAGGTTACGGGCAGCCTCTTCTTCGCGGCGCTTGATCTCCTCCTTGGGAGTCTTGCGAAGCTTCAGGCCGAATGCCATGTTATCAAACACGGACATGTGGGGGTACAGAGCGTAGTTCTGGAATACCATCGCGATGTCGCGATCCTTAGGAGCTACGTCGTTTACCAGACGGTCGCCGATGAAGAGCTCACCCTCGGTGATCTCTTCCAGACCTGCGATCATACGCAGGGTGGTGGTCTTACCGCAACCGGAAGGACCTACGAAGATCAGGAATTCCTTATCCTTGATTTCCAGACAGAAATCGGACACGGCGGTAACGCCGCCGGGATATTTCTTGTAAATGTGCTTAAGGGAAAGGCTTGCCATATATATATCCTCCTAGATAATATCACAATCGAGTGCAAAAAGACATAAGGGTACCTTTGCACAGTTTTGACTGATATATATTGTACCAAAAATCCAGACAAATGGGAAGAGTTTTTTTCTCCAAAATTTGTTTTGTCAGTTTGTGCACATCGCACAAACAACGGCGGTTGTTTTTCGGTCCCGTGACATTTCCATCTCCGGGAAATTCTAATATTATTAGAATCAGATACCTTTCATGGTCAACGAGATGCGCTTTTTCTGCAGATCCACGCCCTTGATGCGCACCTGCACCACATCGCCCACAGACAAAACCTCACTGGGATGCTTGATGAACCGATCGGCGATCTCCGATACGTGCACCAATCCGTCCTGGTGGACGCCGATATCCACGAAGGCACCGAAGTCGATCACGTTGCGGACGGTACCCGTCAGCACCATACCGGGCGTCAGCTCCTCCATAGTCATCACCTTTTCCCGAAGCTGGGGCTGAGGAAGCGAATCACGGACGTCGCGGCCCGGCTTTTCCAATTCACTAAGGATATCGGCAAGAGTTGCCTCACCGCATCCGACCTCACCGGCCAGCTTGGCCATACCGTACCCCTCGGCCTTCTTCTTCAGGCCGCCGAGCCGGCCGAGGCGCACGTCCTCTTCCGTAAAGCCGAACACCTTCAGCACGTTCCGCGCGGCAGCGTAGGATTCGGGATGGACACCGGTGTTGTCCAGAATCTCACCCGATCCGGGCACGCGAAGGAAGCCGGCGCACTGCTCGTAGGCCTTGGCACCGATGCGAGGCACCTTCAATACCTGGGCACGGGAGGTGAACTCACCGTTCTCGTCCCGGTATTTCACGATATTCTTCGCGCTGGTGGCGTTGATGCCCGCAATATAGGACAGCAGCATATAGGACGCCGTATTCAGATCCACACCTACGGCGTTTACGCAATCCTCCACCACGCCGGAGAGCGCCTCGTCCAGGCGAGCTTCCCGCATATCGTGCTGGTACTGGCCCACGCCGATGGACTTGGGATCGATCTTCACCAGCTCCGCCAGGGGATCCTGCAGACGGCGGGCGATGGACACGGCAGAGCGCTGTGTTACGTCGAAGTCCGGGAATTCCTCCGCGCCCACCTTGGAGGCGGAATACACGGATGCACCCGCTTCGCTGACCACGATATACTTGGTGTGACCGCCGATCTCCGCAAGGGTTTCGGCAATGAACATCTCGCTCTCGCCGGAGGCGGTACCGTTGCCGATGGCCACCACGTCCACACCGTATTTCTTCACCAGATCGGTCACGATCTTTTTGCTCTGTGCAATTCTCTCGTGGGGCTTCGTCGGGTAAATCACGGCCGTGTCGATGACCATACCGGTCTTATCCACCACCGCCAGCTTACATCCCGTGCGGTAGCCGGGATCGTAGCCGAGAACGGTCTTGCCCTTCAGGGGCGCCTGCATAAGCAGATGCTTCAGATTGTCGGAGAACAGTTTGATGGCGCTTTCGCCGGCACTCTCCGTCAGCGCCGCCCGGATCTCCCGCTCAATGGAGGGAGCGATCAGACGGTCGTAAGCGTCGCACACGGCGGATGCCACGTATTTGAAAGCGGGACTGCCATAGCGGGTGATCACCTGGGCAAACATATAATTGAGGATAATATCGCTATCCACGGATACGACTACCTTCAGGCAGTCCTCCGCTTCGCCCCGGTTCACCGCCAGCACCCGATGGGACGGAATGCCCGACAGCTTCTCGCAGTAGTCGAAATACATCTCGTAGGTGGGGTTGCTCTCCCCGTTCTTTTTGGAAATGAGCAGTCCGTGCTCCATCGTCAGAGTACGGATCTCGCGGCGGTAGTCCGCATCGTCGGAGATATCCTCAGCGATGATATCGCAGGCGCCGGCCAAGGCGGATTTTCCGTCGGGCACGCCCTTTTCTTCATCTATATACTGCTCTGCCATCTCCTCAAGGGAGGGGATGTAGGATTCCTCCTGGGCCATCAGCAATGCGGCCAAGGGCTCCAGTCCACGCTCACGGGCTACGGAGGCTCTCGTCTTCCGCTTGGGACGGAAGGGACGGTAGATGTCGTCAATCTCCGTCAGGGTGGAGGCCGCCGCCACAGCCGCTTCGATCTCCTCCGTCAGCTTGCCCTGCTCCCCGATGAGAGTGAGAACCTCCTCACGGCGCTTCTGCAGATTCCGCAGATAGGACAGCCGCTCCGTCAGAGCGCGGAGCTGATCGTCATCCAATCCG
>JBGVJO010000321.1:0-2164 GCA_045129535.1 Eubacteriales bacterium | reverse complement strand
GGATCCTCGGTCTGCTCACAGATGGCTACCTTGTAGCCCATGGAGATCAGCTTGCCGATATATCCCTCGCAGGAGTGATAGGGCACGCCGCACATGGGCGCCCGCTCTGCCTCGCCGCAATCCCGGCCGGTGAGCGTCAGAGACAGAAGCTCCGAAACCAGCTTGGCATCATCAAAAAACATCTCGTAAAAGTCGCCGAGACGGTAAAACAGGATAAAATCCTTATACTGTTCTTTGATATCCATGTACTGCTGCATCATGGGTGACAATGCCATCGTTTATACCATACCTTTCTTTAAGGTTGTGTTTACTTATTTTCCCGCACTGCTGCAGTCCGCGTGGCAGGTGGAGCAGTTGTGGGTGCAGGCACGGCGGCCGGTGATGAAGAAATCCAGTTCCGCATTCACCATCTGCACGAACGCATCGCTCTCCTCTTTTGCGCGGATGAAATCCCGGTAGGAAGCGTTGTTGGTGATCGCCTCGTACAATTCGTCAATCCGCTTCTGAATGCAGGCGATCATCTCCTCGTTGCGCTCCTCGTGGGTGAACTGCTCGGACAAAGCCGCCTGATGCACGTTGTATTCGGTAATCATGGAAAGGATCTCGGGATCCTTCTCATATACTTCGGCCGCCGCCTCGTACACCTGGTACCGCTTATCGGCGCGGATCAGCTTTGCCAGGGCCTCGGTGGCCTCACGAATCTCTTTTGAAATATACTCTGCCATAATCGTTTACTCTTCTTTCTTGAAAATTATAAATGTATCAAACCAATTCCGCCATCAGTGAAAAGGTATCGGCGGCGGTGATTTTGACGTTCATAAACTGTCCGATCAGGGAGGGATCGGCCTTCACGTGAATGGGTCTGGGAGAATCGCCCCGGGCGGTGATTCGGTTCGCATCGCCGTGGCTGATCTCCTCCGCCAAAACCCGCATAGTCCGTCCCACAAACCGCTGGTTGCGCTGAAGGGAAATCTCGTTCTGGAGTGCCAGCATTCTTTCAAAGCGGGCCGTGCTCACCTCGTGGGGCACCTGGTCCGCCATTTCTGCCGCGGGAGTTCCCTTGCGGGGGGAATAGATGAAGGAGAAGATGGCGTCGTACTGCACCCGACGGAGCATTTCCATCGTAGCCTCAAAATCATCTTCCGTTTCTCCGGGGAAGCCCACGATGATATCGCTGCTCAGGCTGATGTCCGGCATAGCGGCACGCAATTTTTCCACGATGCCGTAATACTTTTCGGCGGTATAGCGCCGGTTCATACGGGATAGGATCGCATCCGATCCGGACTGGAGCGGCAAATGAAAATGACGGACGATCTTCTCGTTTTTCGCCATAACTTCGATCAGCTCGTCCGATACGTCCTTGGGATGACTGGTCATGAACCGCACGCGGAAATCTCCGTCCAGATTGGCCACGGCGTCGATCAGCTCGGCAAACGTTACCCCGTCCAGATCCCGTCCGTAGGAGTTCACGTTCTGACCGAGGAGGGTGATATCCTTTGCCCCGCTGTCGATCAGCTGCCGTGCTTCGGCGAGAATGGCCTCCGGCGTACGGCTTCTTTCCCGTCCGCGGGTATAGGGTACGATGCAGTATGAACAGAAATTGTTGCATCCATACATGACGGACAGCCAGGCCTTGTAGGAAATCTCCCGATGGGTGGGGATTCCCTCGGCGATATTGCCCTCGCCGCCCACGAAGAATTTTCGTCCCCGTCCGCTGAGAACCCCCGCCACCAATTCCGGCAAGGTATGAACCGACGCGGTATCAAACACGAAGCTGACGTAGGGATAGCTCCGCTTCAATTGATCGGCACGGTGCTGCTGGGTGACCATACATCCGCCCACGCCGATGATTACCTCGGGATCCGCTTCCTTCAGATGCTTGTACTGTCCGATGATGGACAAGGCTTTTTTCTCCGCGTGCTCGCGGACCGCACAGGTATTTACCAGGATCAGCTTTGCCTCGGCGGGATCGTGGGTGATCGTATATCCCATCAGGCATGCAAGTCCTGCGATCCGTTCGCTGTCTGCCTCGTTCTGCTGACAGCCGAAGGTCTGCACGAAGCATTTGGGCGCCGTCTCGCCCACGCGGCCGTTTTTTTCGTGGATGGCGGCCACCTGATGTGCGAAGCGGAACTGCTTATCTATATCCTCCGGGGATAATTCC